>CBDUWJ010000062.1:0-9825 GCA_965370895.1 uncultured Anaerolineae bacterium
CGTGTCTAGATCGTCTAAGGTGCGCGCCGCTTCACGGCGCGTGTCTAGATCGTCTGGAGTGCGCGCTGTTTCACCACGCGCTCGCTCTTGTACATCGGCGAACACCGCTGTGCCGCCCAAGTAACCTATGTATGCTGGTACAAGGGGCAGAACACACGGCGACGTAAAAGACAGTAGCCCCGCCAAAAAAGCAAGGGATAGGGTTAGATTCTGCGCATCCATGTACTTATCCTTGTGCCAAAAAAGCCGCGAGCGATTAAGGTCGCTCTGCCCTTCTACCTTGTTGGCTCGGAACGCGGCTCGTCCTCGACCAGCACGCGCAGCGATTGAAGCTCGGATTCGAGCTTGTGCTGGCGCAACACCATGCTAAACACCAACCCAAAAGAGATAGCCCACAACACGATATACGCCGCCACCATATAACCCATGCTTTCCTCCTAGTCGATAATCCTTCGTTTCACGTGTTCTACGTCGTCCCGGAGTCGCTCCAGGCGGATCCGATGCCACATCAATGTCACGTACCAGACCGTGAATGTGAACAGACAGAAAAAGAACGCAAACATCATGTTAGGTCCCAGCCCGCCACCCGAGCTGCCGAACATCAAGGGGTGCTGAGTCCGCCACAAGCGAATCGCGATGAAATTGATGGGCACGGAAACAAAGGCCACGACCCCGTACACGGCGGCAAAACGCGCCCGACGGGCCGGGTCCTCTACTGAGCTGCGGAGCATCAAATAGCCCACATATATGAGAAACTGGACAAGAGAGATTGTCAGCCGCTCGTCCCAGATCCACCACACGCCCCAGGCCGGCCGGGCCCAGATCGAACCGCTGACCAGCACGCCGAACATGAACACTGTGCCGATTTCCGCCGACGATAGGGCGACGATGTCCCACTTGCGCGCTTCGGTCCGCAGGTAGGCCACGCCCGCCACAAAGGCCACAAAAAACGCCAGAAAGCCGACCCAGGCCGTGGCGATGTGAAAGTAGATGATGCGCTGAGCGTAGCGCCCCGTCTCACTTTCGAGGTTGGCCTCCGGCGCGCCAACAAGCGCCAGGTAGATGGCCCCCATCACCAGCACCGCGCTGAAGGCGGTCAGCACAACGAGCACCGTGTCGCTCTGTCGGTTCATACTTCTACCCCACACCCCTTTGGATGCACATGCGGCTGGATGGTTTCACTCTTTCACTACGTAGTCAAACGTCATGAATGCCACCGCTGGAAAGATCACGGCAAAGGCCACGAGAAGCTGCAACCAGCGGGCGATCTCGCCCATGGTCTGCCCGTCGAGGATCCCAGCCGTGGCCTTGACGGCGGCGATGAGCACCGGGGCCGCCACTGGAAACAGCAAGATGGGCAACAGCACCTCTCGCGCCCGCGTCTGGGCCGTCATCGCCGACAGTATCGTCCCCACACTAGCAAAACCTACCGTGCCCAACACGATGACGAGGACCAGCCGCAGGTCGAGTAGATTGACGCCGAAAAAGGCGGTGAATACCGGCAGCATGATGGCCTCGACCACGAGCATGAACAGCACTGTCGACGTCATCTTGCCGAAATAGATGGCCGTGTGGTCCACCGGCGCCAGCAGCAAGCCATCAAGACAGCCCCCGGCCTTTTCCGTGGCAAAGGCCCGGTTTAGCCCAAGCACGCCCGAAAAGGTAAAGGCCACCCACAAGGCTCCCGGCGCGACCTGCCGCACCCGCTCGCCGCTCACCCGCAGGTCAAAGGCGAAGTTGAAGATGACGATGACCAGCACCGAAAAGACAAACATAGCGCTGAACATCTCCTTGGTGCGGAGTTCGGCGACGATATCTTTCCAGACGATGGCCAAGATCTTGCGCAAATAACCCATGGGTCAAGTGTCAGGCGCTAAACATCACGTCTCGCGGTTCGCGCCCTGCTTGTCACATCCCGATAGATCTGTTTCATGGCTGGCAGGTCAAGCCCAGCCCGCGGGCCAGCCCAGGCCACTTTGCCCCGGTGGAGGATGGCTGCACGGTCGCACATCTCCAGGCCTTGCTCCAGGTTGTGCGTGGTCAGAATGACCGTACGCTTCGAGGCAGCCGAACGGCGAGCAAGTTCGCCGTGCAGCAGCGACCGCAGCATGTCGGTGGCCTGCAGGTCAAGACCGGTATAGGGTTCGTCCAGCAGCATGATCTCCGGGTCGTGCAGGATGGCGCGGGCAATCGCCAAGCGCTGCACCATGCCCCGGGAGAAGGTCCGCACCGGGTCGCGACGCCGGGCAGTCAGGCCCACCTGGTCCAGCACGGCGTCTATCCGTGTCGCAGGATCGGGCAGGTCGTACATCCGCGCAAAAAAACGCAAGTTCTCGTCGGGCGTAAGATCCCCATAAAGCAACGGATTGTGGGAGATCAGGCCGATATGCCGCCGCAGGGACGTGGCCGCCTTGCCCAGGTCCTCGCCCCGAACCTGGACCGTGCCGGCCGTAGGCCGTGTCAGCGAAGCGACGATGCGGATCAGCGTCGTCTTACCCGCACCATTGGGGCCAAAGAGGGTCAAAAACTCGCCTTCGTCGACGCTCAGGTCCACGCCCCGGAGAGCCATCTGGTGACCAAAGGACTTGGTCAGTTTGTGCGTTCGTATCGCCGGCGCCTGGTTCACAGTCATGATCAGGCCGACTTGAGCGCCTCAAAGAGTTCCGCCCGCCGGCGCTCGTAGGTCGCACCGTCCACCTGGCCCGCCTCAAAGGCCTCCTCCAGGTCAGCCAGGTCAGCAAGCAACCGCCGGGACTCGGGATCAGCGGACAGATCAGGGGTGGAGGCGGCCGCATCTGCGGAAGCAGCAGGAGCCCGGCCCCTGGCGAAAGAATAGACCACCGCTCCGATCACCGCCAGCCCCAGCAATCCAAACCCCAGCCAGCGCAGAACCTCCTGGTTCCCCCTGGCGGAAGCCACCGTCACGTTCTGACCTCCTGTCGCAGAAGCGCCCTCCGCGCTCTGACCGCCCGCCTCATCTGGCACCGGCACCAACTCCATGACCAGTGGTGTGTCAGCAGCCAGGTCCTCGGTCCCATAGAATGCGTATTGCCGCCCCTGAAAGAGCTCTGACCCTCGCGCTGTAAGTTGTTCGCTACGGAGGTCCAGGCCCGGTTGGGCCACCAGCACGTTCAGGTTGGACACTGGATAGGCAAAGCGTCGCTCCAGAGTTATTGTCTCGGAACCTGCCCCAACGGTAGTCGCCATCAGGTGATAGGAGAAAAAGGCCAACGACGTTTCCTCACCCGGCAGCACCGGCCCGGTGTCCATCAGACCGCCCTCTACCTCGATGAAGCGCTCATCCGATGTACTCTCCTGGAACGCGAGTCCCACCGCATTCCCGGGTAAAGGAATATGCACTGTGGTTGCCTGTTCTTCGTCCCCGGCACGACCGACGTAGGTCCGGTCACCGGCGTTGCCAAACAGATGGATCTCGGAAATCCGCAGGACCTCGCCGAATGACTCGGCGATAAGGTGGATGGAATCCAGGTCAACCGCGCTATCGTCGTCGGTTGTTTCATAGACCGTGATCGTCGCAGTCAGTACGGTCCGCGCGGACGGGGTACGTGCGTCGTCAAACCGGTACGGTTCGGCACTGGTGTAGGGCACTTGGAGGTAGACAACCTCAGGCCGGTACTCCAGGCTGGTATCGGTGTCCAACCCCTCGAAGCGGAAGCTGCCACTGGCATCCGTTGTGGTCTCCAAGGCGTCCACCTGTGCTTGTGGCACCTCGGTGTCGCGCGGGTACACGCGCAGCGTGACGGCCATACCAGCGCCTGCCTGCGGCCCACCGGCTGTCCCGTTCACCACCTGGCCTTCGAGGATACCCGCGCCCTGTGCCTGGGCGGCCACCTCCAGGGCAAGTAGTGCTGCTGGGGCGAGGAGGACAGCCACGACCAGCAAGGCCATGCCCCATAACACACTGGGTCGTCTCATAGCCAATGGGAGGGTTGCGCCAAAGTACTGCCTGGGCTGCTGAGCTCGCTGGAACATGATCAGGCAACCTCCCCGACGGCCGTGCCCTGACCGCACTTGGCACAGAACTTGTCCCCTTCGCGGATAGCCGCACCACACGAGGGGCACACCGGTCCTGATGCCGCAGTCGGGAGATCTTGCCGAACGGAGGGCAGAGCACCGCCGCAACGCACACAGAAACTGTCTCCAGGCTGGTAGGCTTCACGACAAGTGGGACAGGACTGCCCACGCAGGCTGGCGTCACTGTGAGCGCGCGCCTGGCGGAGGTCGCGCACCGCGAGTTCAATGTCCCTGTTGGTCACGATCGGTTCCGGCTGGGATCCGGCTGAGGCATGCCGGACTCTTTGCCCTGGCAACAGTGGATAGACGATGATCCCGGCGGCGATGAGCGTTAGTACAAAGAAAATGGCTATGCCCACGCTTACCTCCGGCGCTTCCGGGGAGGCCAGGCCGCGACCATGGTCCCAACGATCAACACTCCCCCGCCGATCCACAACCAGACGACCATCGGATTGATAATCACCTGGAACGCTGCCAATCCGTCGGCCTCCAGGCTGGCCAGGACGATGTACAGGTCCTCTTTTAGATTGGACCGCAGCGCCACCTCGGTCACCGCACCCTGGACGTTGCTGTGCAGATTTCGTTCAGGCTGCATCGTAGCCACTTTACGGTCACCCCGGTAAACGTCCAACACCGCCAGGTTGAGCATCTTGTTGCCGTCATCCTTGATCTGCTGGAAGGTATAGTCCTGGTAGGCCAGCCTATAGCCACCGACTTCCACTGACTCGCCCTGAGCCAGGGCCACCTGCACCTCGTTCTGGTACGCCTGCGAACCGGTGATGCCGATCACGATAAGCAGAATGGAAAAGTGGATGAGCTGTCCCCCGTACCGCCGCCGGTTGTTACTGACAGCCTGCGCCGTCGCCACCAGGATGTTCTCCCCTGCAGCTCGCATCCGGGCCGCGATTCCCTGGGCCATCTGCAACACGATAGTGGTGGCCACAAAAGCTGTGACGGCAAACGACACCACGGCCCACAACTCCCGCACGCGGAACACCATCAGCAACACGGCCGTGAGAACTGCCACCACCACTTGGACCCACAGGCTCCTCAACAACCGTTCGGCGCTGATCCTCCGCCAGTCGATGAGGGGGCACACCCCGATGAGCAGAACCAGCAACAGCCCCAGTGGCCCCATGAACCGGTTATAGTTCTCAGGGCCCAGACTGGTGGCCACACCGCGCACCGTCTCGGTGAAGGTGGGCCACAGGGTTCCCAATAGGACTGCTGCTGCGGATCCCAGAAGCAGCAGAGTGGTCACCAAAAAGACAAACTCCCGCGATAGAAGATCACCCAATTGACCTTCCCCTGTCAATTCCTCCCTGCGAGCCAGCGTCAGTCCGATGGTCACAGCCAACACCAGCAGCATATAGCCCAAGTAATAGTAGCCGATGGGCGACTTGGCGAAGGCGTGCACCGATTGGATCAGCCCCGAGCGAGTGACAAAGGTGGCGAATATTGTCAGCACAAAGGTGAGGGTTGCCAGGAGGACGTTCCAGGCCCGGAACATGTCCCGTCGATCCTGGATGATGGCTGTGTGGACGAACGCTGTGCCCACCAGCCAGGGGATCAGAGAGGAGTTCTCCACCGGGTCCCAGCCCCAGTAACCGCCCCACCCCAGCTCCAGATAAGCCCACCAGGCTCCCACCAGGATGCCCACGCCCAGCGAGGCCCACGCCGCCAATGTCCAACGCCTCGTGCCCCGTAACCAGACAGCATCTAACCGGCCCGTCACCAGGGCGGCAATGGCATAGGCAAAGGGGATGGTCCACAGGGCATAGGCGGCAAAGATGATGGGCGGATGGATGATCATCCAAAAGTTCTGGAGCAGAGGGTTTAGGCTGACCCCCTCGGCGGGAACGGAGGACAGCAACTCAAAGGGGTTGGTGAACACGACCAGCAGCAGGGCGAAAAAGGCCTGGGTGATGGCCAGAACCGCCATGGCATAAGGTCGCAACTCGCGATCCCATGTTGAGGGCCGCCACACCAGGACGCCGGTAAAGATAGCCAGCATCCACAACCACAGCAGTTGTGAGCCTTCCAAACCGGCCCAGAACGCCGCCATCACATAGGCTGGCTTGAGGAAGGTGCTGACGTGCTCGTATACGTACTTGACCTCAAAATCGTGGCTGAAGAGCAGGATGAACAACAGAATCGCAGAGAGCGTAGACAATCCCGCTGTGACCAGCAGCGCATTGCGTGCACTGGCCACCAGTTCGGGACGGCGCTGCCAGGCGCCAAACACCGCTGCGACCGCCGCCCACAGAGCTGCAGCCAGCGTCACAAGTAATGCGCCATAACCAATGTCAGAAAGAATCAATGTCTAAGCCTCACAAACCTCTAGTTTCTAGCTTCAGTCTCGGATCCTTCGACTGCGCTCAGGATAGGTTTCCAACCTCCAAGAGCGGGCGGTATCCGAGGACTCACTCCTTTTCCTCGTACTTGGAGGGACACTTCATCAGCAACTCCTCGGCCTCGAATACCTGGGTCGCCCCGTCGTACTTGCCGATGACTACCGCCTCCACGGCGTCCACCAGCATGTCAGGCTGGGGACCATGGTAGGAGATGGGCAACGTACCCGTATCGTCTTCGATCTGGAAAGTCAGGTGTAGACTGCGGGTGTCCCACCCTACCGAATTGGCGACGATCGCGCCCGCAACCCGCGAGCTACGTGCCTGGTCCGGCCCCAAGGCCCTAGCCTCGGCAATGGTCAGGTAGTCGCTAGTAGAACCCGTAAAGCTGGTGCCAATTAGCACCCCGATGACCACCACCACAGCCACGCCACCGATCACGAATTTCATCGTTGATGACATACTTTGCTCCTAAGATGCGATGCGTGAGACGTGGTACCTGAAATGCAAAACGCATCGCGCAGTGTGGCCGATGGCCACACCTTCTCGCTTTTCACGCTTGACGTCCTATGTTTCACTCTCTACGCACCGCTGCACCGCATTCGTGGCAATAATCAGATTCGGACCGCAGATGCGCGCCGCATTTGTAGCAGAACAGTGTCTCGTCACGGCCGGGTGCTGACGTCTCCCGCGAACGGGAAATTGTGCGAATAGCCTGCGTGGAGCCGGCAGGTTGGTCCTTGTGCGGTTGGGGACTCTTTCCACTGCCCCGACGCTTGCCCCGCCGGGCGCTGGACGATACGCGCTGACGCCTCCCGGGGATGGGGGGTTGTCCGGATCGCCGCCCCAGCCAGAAGGCACCAGCCCCTACTGCGGCCAGAGCCACCAAAGCGAGTAGGAAGACCCAGGCGTTCGACTTGTCCGCAGCCTCGACTGCCGAGGGTGCAGGCTGCCCGGCTGCCAGTAGCTGCGCCGGTGTCTCAGCCTCCAAGAAAGCCGACACTGTCAGCTCTGAGTCGGCTTTCTGATAGGTGAACTCCCACTGCCTCGTCTCGCCCTGGGCCACGGAGCCTGCCTGGACGAAATGATAGGTCAGTCCGTCAGATTCCGGGACCACCGAATCGGCAAGGGGATCCAGTGTGAAAGCTTGGGCGGTCGGCGGTACCTGAAACTCCAGCCTCAGGGCCGTGATAGGATAATCGGCCGTATAGGTGTAGGTGAATGCCCGCTGGCCCGCCGAGTCTATGGGCAAGCTGTCATAGTATTCGAGCTGGAATCCCAGCGTGGGCAACTCGAACGATACTACCAACTGGTCACCATCTACGCGGGTGGTGTGTTCCTGGTTGAGCCGCTGCCCCCCCTCGTCCACATAGGCGACGGCCGTTGGTGGGCCCACGCTGACCGGAATACGGACCTCCACAGGCACTGGCGTTCGTGTGTCGGCGGCAAACCGACCCCGGTGCATGACAAGCACCTCTGGCCGGTCAAACTCCGGCCAAAAGGACAGCTCCAGATCTGACAGAACCGGGCCTTCCTCTGAAGGTTCAGGTTCTTGGGCCAGAACAGACCCTGGCTGATGGCCTCCCACGGATGGGAGGCTTCCGAATAGCAGGATCAGCAGACAGAGCGCCAAGGTCAGTGAGAACCGGCGCCTCCCGGGGACGGGAGGTTGTCCGAAAAGTCGTTTCATCTAGCGCTCGAGTATCGAGTCGATCACTGTCTGGAACTCTTCGAAGCTGGGCGAACCCTGTTGTCCCTGACCATCGTTGAACAGGAACACCGGCGCACCCGGCACACCATAGAGTGCGGCAACCACGTTTCCTGCCTGCACCCTCAAGCTTGCCCACTCCGAGTCCAGACAAGCCTCAAACTCGTCCGTCTCCAGGCCCAGAGACTCTGCGTAGCCGGTGAACAGAGACTCAGGCTCGGCGGCCCCGCTCCACGCCTCCTGCTCCTCAAAGATCTGGTCGTGTATCTCC
This sequence comes from uncultured Anaerolineae bacterium, assembly GCA_965370895.1. Taxonomy (GTDB): domain Bacteria; phylum Chloroflexota; class Anaerolineae; order JAAYZQ01; family JAAYZQ01; genus CBDUWJ01. The sequence continues at coordinate 8,366 of CBDUWJ010000062.1, forward strand.
CAGTATTTGCCCTGCTGGCCCGCGCATTCGGCTGCGATGGCCGCCTGAGCACCAGGGCTGCCGGCCTCCGCCGACCAGGGGTGCAAGACGTATAACAATTCGCCCTCATCGATGTACGTTTTCGCCAGCTCGGGCAATACCTCACGGGAATGCTCGGCGGACTCGGGGCTAGCATAATCCACAAAGGCCACGGTGATCGCCTGCGCTGTCTGCGGGTCACCTCGCAGATGCCAATCGTCCCCAGTGGGCATGATCTCCGGCGGTGGCCCACCTGCGGCCTCATAGTCGATGACCTGGCCCAGGGTTTCAATCGGCAGCCCTCCTCGAATGGGCAGATCGTTGACAAAGAAGTAGGGTGTAGCGTTCACCCCCATCGTCTCCCCAGCCAGAAGGTCCCCTTGGACCACGACAGTGGCCTCTCCCGAGTCGAGGCACTTGTTGAAGGACCCTGTATCCAGGCCTAGCTCCCCGGCATAGGACTTGAAGTGACTGATTGGGTCGGCTCCCTGCGACCACTCGCTCTGATTCGCAAAGAGATGCTCGTTCATCTCCCAGTATTTGCCTTGCAGACCGGCGCACACGGCTGCCTCTGACGCCTTCTGAGCGGCAGGGTGGATGGACGACAGCGGAAACTCACGGTACACGAACCGAACCTTGCCAGTGTCTACATACTGTTGGATCAGGTCTGGGATCACCCCACGGGCGACCGAAGAACAGGCCGGTCACTGAAAGTCTGAGAATTCAGTAACCACCACTGGCGCGTCCGCCCGCCCCATGCTGCGGTAGCTGCCGGCATCCACTTCAAGGGTGGGTGCCTCCCCTCCGGCCATATAGTACTCGATCTGCTGCTGGAAGGCGGAAAAGGGTTGCGCACCCGATAACACTGCGCCATTGATCCGGAAGGCCGGTGTTCCGGTGACACCTTCTGCGACTCCTTCCTGCAAGTCGGCTGCTACGCGCTCGGCATAATTCCCCCCATCGATACAGGCCTCAAACTGGGCCTGGTCCAAGTCCAGGTCGCCAGCCATCTCTTTGAAGATCTGGTTCGCATTTGGGTTGCCGGACCACTGGTCCTGGCCTTCAAAGAGCGCCTCGTGCATCTCCCAGTACTGCCCCTGCTCGCCGGCACACTCGGCCGCCTCGGCCGCCTTCTGGGCCTGCGGATGAATAGAGAGTAGGGGGAAATTCCGGTATACGTATCGGACCTGGCCCGTCTCGATGTAGGTTTCTATAATCTGTGGGAACGTCTCACGGACGTATTTGGAACAGAACGGTCATTGGAAGTCAGAATACTCGACGATGGTCACCGGTGCGTCCGGCGAGCCAAGCACGTGCCAATCATCCGTGTCAACACTGGCGATGCTTGCGGCGGTGACGGCTTCTTCCGTCGGCGCCTTCTCCTGAGTCGCAGTCTCTTGGGCCTGCTCAAGAGGCGGTGCCTGGCTTGCAGCCGCTTCCCC
>CBDUWJ010000063.1:0-9757 GCA_965370895.1 uncultured Anaerolineae bacterium
AGAGCCGGCGCATCTCGTCGGAACCGTAGCGCCAGGTCAACGGCGAAAGATAGGTTTCATGGTCGAACATGGGATCCCCTCCCTTACAGAAAACAACGGATTACCAGGACATGTGCATTGCACGTTCCGAGGTGCGATGCACCTGTGCCAAAGATCCAGGGAACTGCCCAGGCCTGTATCCCCAGGCGCAAGGCACCTGTTGCTTATCTATCCATATACCTCCAGTCGCCGATCGCTTAGATAAGGGAAGAGCTGGCGAGCTCGTGCCACCTCTTCCAGGTCCACGGAAGCGAGGAACAGCCCCGAGCCCACCTCGCCTTCGACCAACACCTTCCCCCCACGGATCTACCACTGACGAATGCCCGCCGAATTCACCATCGGACGTACTCGTCCGCGACGTACTCGTCCGCGACGTACTCGTCCGCGACGTACTCGTGCGCGACGTCGTTTGTCCGCCCATTCGGACCCCGGACCTCCAGGTCTGGGCGGCCCAGGCTGATCGCCATCTGGGCCAAGGCTACGGTCATCTCCACTGGTCTACTCTTTTGCCCGGCGTGCAAGCTGCCCCTCGACTTGGACCCGGTCCGCGAGGCAGTTCACTGGGTCTATCTCCCATGAGCCTATTATACCCCATTTTGGCTCCAGGCAAAACCGGGAAGCGCACCCACGGTCAGGCAAGTGCGAGCAAAGTCGCCACTACGTGCGATGGAATCTCTACTCTCAAGAGAGCTTTCACCCAACCTCATGCCCGAGCAGGCGCCTCGCACTTGACCAACTGCACAGGACTCTGCGCGAGTTCTTGGGATTGGGACGATACAGGCTTGACAAAGGCACGCAAGCGATGTAGAATGCTATGGTGATTGCGTGAGGAGGAGGGACCAGAATAGGTGCCCCACTGCCAGGATGAGCTGGCAAGGGGTTCTCGCTGTTTGTGGTCAGGAAAGCAGACTCCAGGCCGGGACCAGCGGGGCGCCTAAGGCGCTAGCTGGTATCGGCTCTTTTCTTGCCAGTAGCGTCTGGTGTATGCTGGTGTATGTGGGTGCGTCAAATTCCCTTCTCTTCTCCACATAGCGGTAGCTGGGCAGATATTCCAGCCTGCGTCCACCCCACGGCTCTTCCAAGAGGGTGGGAGTAAGGAAAGGAGGTGGCAACAGCAACTGATTGCGTGTACGGTAGGCTTGGAGGGACTCTGTAGTTCCGTGTAACAAATTCACTGAAGAAGGAGGGACAAAACGTGTTTTCTCGCAAGATTGGCACAATTCTGAGCTTGGTGATCGCCCTCAGCATGTTGATCACACCATTCGTCTTTGCCCAGGGGCCGACCCCCACACTCACCGACGGTGCGGCCGATGGCCGGGCCGATTCGAAGGCGAGGGTGCCCCAGGCATCGCACCGGCTGATAGTTGAGCTGGAATCGCCTCCGCTGGCGCTCTGGTACCAGTCAGCCCCAAGGGCGCAGGCTACTGCGGGCCGGCTGGACGTGCATTCTGCTGCAGCCGAGAGCTACATCGCGCGACTCGAGGCCGAGCAGGCTGCCTTTGTCGAGGCCATGGCGGCCGCTCTGCCGGATGCGGCTGTGGCCACCTACATCAACGAAAGCGGTGAGCCTGCAGCAATTGCCTACCAGGTGGTGATGAACGCCGTAGTGGTTGAGCCTGGCAAGGCAGGCACCGATGCAGCCATGAGGACCTTGTATGCGCTTTCCGGCGTGAAGCGGGTGTACCGTGACTACCAACAAAAACCAGACATGTACGCCAGCATCCCGCTCATCGACGCGCCCGCGATGTGGGAGCAACTGGGCGGCCAGGACATGTCGGGCGAGGGCATCATCGTCGCCAGCATCGATACCGGCGTCTATGCCCCCAACCCCTTCTTTGACCCCGCGGGCTACGCATATCCGCCCGGCTACCCGGTGGGTGATGCTCGCTACACCACCGAGAAAGTGATCGGTGCCCGGGCCTACTTCCGAGCCTGGGATCCGCCGCTGGCGGGCGATGCTGGGGCCTGGCCCGGCCCGGCCGGCAGCAGCCACGGTACGCACACGATCGGCACCACCGCCGGCAACGCCGACACCGAGGCCGACGTCGCCGGTCTGGAATACACGATCTCCGGTGTGGCGCCCAAAGCCCAGATCCTCAGCTACCGTATCGGTTATCCGACCGCCAGTGAATACTCGGGCAGCGCCTTCTCGGCCGAGATCGTCATGGCCTACGAGGACGCAGTCCTGGATGGCGCCGACGTCATCAACTACAGCTTTGGCGGATACTCGGGCGTGATGCCCTGGGCGGACGCGGTGGCGGTTGCCCGTGATGCGGCCTGGGACGCCGGCGTCTTTGTCTCCCACTCGGCCGGCAACAGCGGCCCTGGTGCCTCTACCACATGGGACTCTTCCCCGAAGGTGATGGAAGTGGCCGCTAGCTCCACCACCGGGACAATTGCTTCTGGTCGCTTCAACGTCACTGCCCCAGAACCTGTTCCCGACAAATTGATTGACATTCCATATGCAACAGCCGCCTTCGGCCCGGCGCTGCCATCGGGCCAGATCGTGGGTCCCTTTGACTATGTGACCTCCGACTCGATAGATGCAGCCAACTTTGAGGGCTGCAACGCCTGGCCTGCCGGTACATTCGAGGGCAAGGCCGCAGTGATAAGCCGCGGCGTGTGTGAGTTCGGTCTGAAGGTCCTCAATGCCGAGCAGGCTGGCGCGATCTTTGTCGTGATCCGCAACCATGAAGCAGGCGGCGATGGTCTGGTGAACATGGGGGGTGGCGAGGTCGGCGACCAGGTGACGATCCCCTCCATCTTTGTGGGGTACACGAATGGCCTGGCCCTTGTGGATTGGTATGCCACCCATGGAGATGATTGCCAGTTTGCGGTGGATACCTTTGCCTTCCAACTGGGCAATGTGCCCGACGTCATCGCCAGCTTTAGCAGCCGCGGCCCGGCCTTTGCCCGCTTCCTGGAGCCGGACGTCACGGCCCCTGGCAGCAACATCCTCTCTGGCGGCTACGCGGCTGGTGCGACGGGCGTTGACCGCCACGCCGGATTTGGGCAGGCCAGCGGCACGAGCATGGCGGCCCCGCACGTGGCTGGCTCGGCGGCGCTGCTCACGCAGATGCACCCCGACTGGACGCCCTCGCAGATCATGTCGGCCCTCAAGAGCACCTCGACCACCGAGGTGTGGCTCGACGCCGACCACACGGTGCCGGCAAGGGTGCTGGACATGGGCGCGGGGCGTATCGACCTGGGCAAGGCTGGAGATCCCGGCCTGACCTTCGAGCCGTCCTCCCTCAGCTTTGGCGCGCACAACGCCGGTGCCATGAAGACGCTGTCGGTCATGGCCGCTGACGTCAGCGGCGCCGGCGGCACCTACACGGTCACGGTCACGGCTGATGAGGGCATCACGCCTACCGTCAGCGTGGACAGCCTCACCTTTGCGGCCGGTCAGAGCAAGAGCTTTGATGTTATGGTCGATACCACCGGTGCCGAGGTGGGCGACTATGGCGGCCTAGTGTGGCTCGACGATGGCACGCACATGAACCACCTCCCCCTCTGGGTGCGCGTCGAGGCCCCGATGGGTGAGTCCAAGGTGCTGCTGGTCGACAATGACTTTAGCGACCTGCTGGGCTACCCGGACTATGCCAGCTTCTACGAGGACGCGCTGGACGACCTGGGCGTTGCCTATGACTATTACAACGCCGACCTCCACTTTGCCAACCCCCGGACGCTGCCCACAGCAGCCGAGTTGGCGGCCTACGACGTTGTGATCTACTGGAGCGGCGACAACTACTATCCTGATGGCACTTTCACCGTCTCCACGCCGCTTACCGTTCTCGACATGCAGGCCCTCACCGACTGGCAGTTCAACGGCGGGCGCTTGCTGGTCACAGGACAGGACCTGGCTTCGGCCTGGGCTGCCCTGGAGTCGGATGGTGACGGTTACTTTATCTACGCTGGCAACCTGGGCACGCGCTATCTCCAGGATAGCCTCTTCGATCCAGGGTACGTCGGCCTGCTGCCGCCAGTTCCGGCGATCACTGGCGTGCCAGGGTCCCCCTTCAGCGGCATGGTGCTGGACATCAGCGGCTCGGAGCCCATCACCGAGACGGTGGAGGGTGAGGTGGTCATTGTGGGCTGGGAAGATGGCGCAGCCAACCAGTACTATGTGGACGAGGTCGAACTGGCTCCCTTTGGTGATACGGAGGCCCCCGACAGCATCCACCCGATCCTGGCATCTATAGATGGTGCCATCGTGATGGATGGCCATGTCGCCGCGGCGCGCGCCGACGGGCCAACGTTGGAACGACAAGAAACTCGGTACCCCTATCGCAGCCTCTACCTCAGCTTTGGCTTTGAGGGGATCAACGATGACACCGGCTACACCACCCGCGAAGAGCTGATGGGCGCTCTCCTCAACTGGCTCACCGACGAGCTCATGGTGTCCCTGGATCCGGCCGAGGGCGTGACCCACGACGTGATCGCACTGGATGCCACGGTCACGTCGAGCGTGGATGCAGAGGGAGTCCAATACCGGTGGGACTTTGGCGATGGCAGCGAAATCGCCATCACCGCCACCCCGTCGGCAGTCCATGTCTATGAATCTGCGGGCATGTACCTGGCCCGGGTGCAGGTGACGGACGAGTATGGTCACACAGCGGTGAGCGCTCCGGCCGTGGTGGAGGTGGGGACCATCCTGTATCTCCCGGTTGTGATGAAGAACGCTCCATAGAAGTTGTCCAAAAACAACTTCCAAGCTCTGTCCGCGAAAAGCGAGAAAGCGCGATGCTTTGCGGACAGAGCCTAGTGGGTCACAAAGCCTGTAGTTTACAGAAGGCTTACAGAGAACCAGCGGGGTCCTGTGACCCCGCTGGTTCGCGTTCAGCACTATCCCTTTTACCAGTCGACGACTGGCGCTAAACCCCTCAGAAGCCGTGAAAGCCCACCGTCACCCGCTCGTCCTGGACGATGGTGGGCACACGGCGCAAGCCGCCGTTCAGATCCACCATCCTGCGCAGAGCGGACGGATCGACTTTGACGTTATGCTCGGTGTAGCCGATGCCTCGCCGCTGAAGATCGTCTTTGGCTGCGGCGCAATAGGGGCAGCCCGGCTTGGTATAGACAGTGACCTTACTCATCCTGCTCTCTCCCTCCTCTCAATCCGTCCAGTCCCCCACTTTCGGGTGCTCATTTGCCCGTTTGCCTGCTTGCTCAGCAGGTCACGTGAAACAGGCCAATCACCGCACCTTCAGCCTCGTTCCAGGCTTTGATCGCCTTCTTCACGCGCATCAGGTCTACCTGGCACTTTTTCCGATCGAAATACTCGGCCGCTGCGTCAGAGAGCTCTACCATGCCATACTGCCCGGCGCCGATGATAAGCCGCTCGGCTCCTTCCTGGTAGACGTGCTTGGCCTCGTCCAGGGAAACAAAGTGCGATGTACCATAGACCGCCTTGGAAAGCTTCTTCTTCCGTTTCTTCACTTTGCCGCCTAGCCGGATGATTACGTCCCGCTCGTAGATATGCCCCCCGATGGTGATCGAGCCGAACATCGTGCGGTCAATCTTGGGCTTCATGTCTCACCTCAGCGCAACACCCGTTCGTCGCCCACGCGTCGTGTGACGCGTTTGTCGTCCAGATAGCCCACCAAAGCCAGGGCATATTTGCGGCTAGTCTGAAACATGTCCCGGACTTGAGCGACCGTGATGGGTCCCTGCTCCTGCAGGTGAACCACTACCCGATTCCGCATCTCCTCGTACGTCTCTCTCAATAGGATGACATCCTCATTGAGTTTGATCAACCGGCCCTGCTCGATAAGGACGTTTAACACCTCATTGCTCACCCGTTCCTCGCATTGGGCCACCGAGGGGGTGGTGTAGGGCGACTGGCGAAAGCTGTGAAGAAGATAATCCACCGCCTGTTGTTGTTGGGGTGTGAGGGTGACCTGGTGCGATGCCAGGCGGAGCCGATCTGAATCCAACCCCGCCTCCGCCAACCAACCCTCTGCCGTGGCCCTGTCGGCGATCTCGTTGAAGAGTCTCGGTGTCAGATCAGGTATGTTGCGGGCTAGCCGGCTCTTGACTTCCTCACGGGGCATGCCGGTGCGCAGGGGAAACTGGCGGTGGTACTCTCCCAGCAGGGCCTCAATCCGCTCGCGCAACGCCCCCCAACCGGAACGGGTGACCAGGAAACTGGAATCAGGAACGGCAGATGGCTCTGCGCTCACCCCATATGTGCTATCCAAGACCAGGATCTGCCCTCCGCTCACAAGAGATTCCAGCGAATCTCGAGCCTGCTCGTGGGAAAGGGCGCGCTGACCGGGTCCGAATATCCGGCCCACCAGATCCCGCGCTGTGCGTGGCTGCTCGCGTTCCAGATCTTGCAGAAGGATCTCTTCGGGTGTACCGTGGGCCAGTGTCTCCAATCGTTCGATCACTTCTGGCCGGAACCGGCGATGGCGCCGGCCCGGGAAAGGATTCACGACCCTACCCCCCCCGATGGTTACGCTCGGCGAAAGCTGGCGGATGATGAATCGGTCGCCTTTGACCAGGGCGACAGGTTTCGCCAGCCGTATTTGCACCCAACCCTCGTCGCCGGGGGCCAGGATCTTTTTGCCGAGCAGCCGCACCCTTGCCTGGGATTCAGCCGCGCCGCTGAAAAAATCCACTGCCGCGTTGTGTTTCAGAGGGGCCGCCGTCTTTCGAGAGTCTGCTGCATCGGCAAGGTACCGCAAGTGGCAATCCACCAGAGTGGTCGGTCGCAGCCAACCCGGTGTAGTGATCACGTCGCCGCGCTGGATGTTATCGGTGCTCACTCCCGTCAAGTTGATGGCCACGCGGCTCCCAGGCACGGCGCCCTCGATCTTCTTTTTGTGGGTTTGCAGACCTCGGATACGGGCCTTGATCCCCGCAGGTTGGATCTCCACTTCCTGCCCGGTGGCAAGGATGCCATCGCTCAGAGTACCGGTAACTACCGTGCCAAAGCCAGCAATGGTGAACACCCTGTCCACGGGCAGCCGGGGGCGACCGACGTCGCGCCGCGGAGTACTCGTGGCCAGGTATCGATCCAACTCGGTCACCAGATCTTCAAGCCCCTCACCGGTTCGCCCCGAACAGCGCACCACCGCTGCTCCATCCAGAACCGTGCCCTCCAAAACGTCCAGTAGGTCGGCTTCCACCAGATCCAGCCAATCCTCATCCTCGGCAGGGCGCAGCACGTCCACCTTGGTCAGTGCCACCACGCCTCCCGGCACCTGTAGCAAGTCGAGGATGGCCAGGTGTTCGCGGGTCTGGGGCATTACGCCTTCGTCAGCAGCCACAACAAAGAGGGCAGCGTCTATCCCGCCGACGCCCGCCAGCATGTTCTTGATAAAGTCCTTGTGACCTGGCACGTCCACGATGCCGACTCGCTCACCGCTGGGCAAGGTCAACCAGGCAAAGCCCAGGTCAATGGTCATCTCCCGCTCTTGCTCCTCCTTGAGCCGGTCGGGATTGATCCCGGTCAAGGCGTGGACTAGTGTGGATTTGCCATGGTCCACGTGACCTGCCGTCCCAATTACGCGCACATTCCCCTCACTCTGGATATCGGAGAACCAGGATTCGAGACTGGAGGTCGGATCTCAGACCTCCAACATCCAACCCCGATTCCTATTCTTTCTTGGGCCGCTCCTCGAGCAAGCGATTCATCTCTCCCTGCCAGCGGCGCGCCTCCTGAGTCTGGTAGGTCACCTGGAATTCCAGAAACTTCCAGGCCCCATCGAGCTCGGTGCGATGTTGCGCCAAGCGCGCCTCCGCCTCGATGAAACGATCACCCATCTGCTGGTTGCGTTTTCCTTGCTCAGCCCACTGGTGGTCCCAGCGCAGGAGCTCTCTTCTCCACCGCTTCTCGTCTTCCTCCTGCCACTCCTCCAGTTGGCGCTTCTGGCGATCCTCACCCAGGCGCTGCAACTCGGCCACCTGGGTCTGCTCCCGCCTGATCTGCTCCTGGAAGCGCTCGACGTTGGCGACCACCAGCCGGTCCTCCCGAAACGCTTCGGTGAATTCGCGCTGACGGACGGCAAAGTCCTCTATCTTCTTGATGTGCACTTCCAGTACTTCGGTCCATTCTGCCATCTGGCGCTTGATCTGTTCAGTTTCCAGAAGCTGCCCCTCGACGAACTCCCGTTGTGCCACGCGGAGTCGAGAGAACAGCTCTTTCACCTCCCCGGTGTCGCGCTCCTGGCGCTGCATCACGTCCTCAATCATGTGCAGACGCGAACCGTGCTGCTCAGTGCGCTTGAGCGCTTCCAGCGATTCCTGCTGCAGCCGGGCGATGCGCTTGGCGTCCTGCTGCCGGCCCTCTTCCAGGAAGGGAATGCTGCGCAAGTTGTTATCCACCTCCTGGGTCAAGGTGGTGACTTCCTGCTGCACGTTCAGCAACAACTCGCTGATGCGGTTCTGCTCCGCCTTGCGCAGGCCCAACTCTTCGTCCAGGCGGGGCAGGCGCTGTAGATCGCGGCGGACCTCGTTCAACGCCCGCGAGACGTTATCCCGCTCGATGGCCCGCACTCGTTCCGATTCTCGTGTCTCCTGTTGGCGGCGCTCGTCCGCGTGGCCGAACATCTGGACGACTTCGCCTTTAAGTTGTTCCAGGGCCGTCTCGAGTTGCGTGAACTTGAGGAGTTGGGCCTGCATGCTGACCACGCGTCCCTCCAGGTCCTTGATGAGACGCGACTGATCCTGTAGCTCGCCCTCCTGGCTCTCGATCCGCTGCTGCAGCCTGATGAGTTCAGCCTTGTCGCGCCGATGTTCCTCATCCAGCCAGGTGGTCATTTGCGTCAGTTGGCCCACATCCATGGTCATATGTTTAGTCTCCTGTTGATAGAAGTTGTGCCCTTGCCAGCCCCATGACGCCTGGCGCCTTCACTGGAGGGGACGCCTCCAGCGCAAGGGCGGGTCCAGATGGCGGGCGGTTCTTGGACTCCTGCGACATATCTTGCAGCGATCAAACCCGAACTGCACAGGGCTGACCGGGTCCGAATAGCAGGCAGGAGCGTCGCTCACGGCCAGCCCTCAATGCATAGCCTGTGGTAGGACAAAGCCGGATGGCGCCAACCCGTCGCTGGATCCGGTTGCCATTCGGCAGACGGCCGGTGGCGGCTAGCGGTGGATATGCACCTGCGTGCCTATGTCCGCCCATTTGAACAGCGTCTTGGACGCTTGTTTGCTCAGGATGATGCAGCCATAGGAAGCCCGCCGGCCCAGGAGTCCGCCCCACATCACGCTGCCATTGGGACGGATGGGTAAGGCGTGGATGCCATTCTCAATGCCTTTGACCCAGTAGATGCCCAGCCAGTTGGGCATTTTCAGTTTCCAGACTCTGGAGTAGGCCATCGGTATCTTGTCCAGCACTTGAAAGCGACCCGTCTTTGTATCCTGCCCCTTCAGACCGGTCGAAACAGGCCAGCTATGAATCAACTTGTCGCCTTTCCAAGTGGTGAGTCGTTGCCTGGAGATGTCAATCTCGATCCGCTTGGAGAGCAAGTAGTTTACCCGGTCAAGGTGAGTCCGAGCCTGGGAATCGCCAGGACGCAGGGCCAGCGCTGCCTCCAGGTCGGCCTTGGCCTGCTTCAGATTGACCGCTTCATGCCGGGCAATTCCCCGGCGGCGATAGGCCAGCGACAGTTGGCCCACCACATTTCGATCCTTGGGCAGCCGTTCATGGGCCTCGGTAAGCGTTTCTACGGCAGCGGTCCAATCCTCGCCGGCCGTGGACACCTGGGCC
>CBDUWJ010000064.1:0-9640 GCA_965370895.1 uncultured Anaerolineae bacterium
GGAAAGGATCGAGAGTGTACCGTGTTCGGACCATTCAGCCCTGGCGATAGCCTGCAAGTATACCGTCTGCAGCGCAAGGGGATTTCGCTGGATTTGCAGCGAGATCTGATGCAACCCCACACGCCTCTGCGGGAAGCCTGGCTGGCTTTCCTGACCCAGCAGGCCATGGGGCATCCCACCTACGTTCTGTACGATCCCCACGACGGGGAGGCCTTCATCCAGGTCCGGCATCGGCCCCACCAGGCCGCAGCCGACGTCGCTTTCCTCGCGCCTTCGCTGACAGAAAACCAGCGGGCGGCCAGTGCCTGGTCGCGTCTGCTCGACGGCGCTGGCATCGAAGCCGCGGGGCAGGGCATCCAGCGGGTATTCGCCAACCTGCCCGCAGAGGGTGCGGAGGTCGACGTCTTTCGCCAGGCAGGGTTCACCCTCTACGCCGGGGAAGACGTTTACCGCCTGGTCCCGGGGAAGGCTGGTTCGCTGGGAGACCCGCTCTTGACGGTGCGCTCCGCCCAAGCAGGGGATTGGCCCGCGCTGCAGAAACTGTGCGTGGCCATTACCCCCCAACGTGTGCGCGAGGCCGAAGGGGGCATCGCCCTCACGAGTGGCTGGGGCCGGTACGGACCTTCCGGCAAAAACTGCCGGCGCTACGTGCTGCCCGCTGGGGAAGGCAGGGACCTCGTTGCGGCGCTGAGCATCTGCGCCGGGGAGCAGGGCTATTGGCTGCACCTACTGGTGCATCCCGACGCCCGGCACATGGCCGAAGGCTTGGTGGGCTGGGGACTGGCCACTCTGGCTGAGCGGCCGGCCAAGACGGTCTACTGCAACGTGCGGCAATACGAAAACGGTGTGCGGGCTCCACTGGCGGCGGCCGGGTTCGAGTCCTGCACTACACGCGCACTGCTGGTCAAGCACACCGTGGCATGGATCAAGACCTCGGCCCACGAGCCCGTGCCAGCCCTCAAGAGCAGCGCCGAGCCGGTGCCGCCAGCCTATCGCATTGATGGCGAGGCAGAACTGGCCGGCCCGGAGGGCCAACTGGCCGCCGAAACCCGAACCGATTGAGCCATGACGGGAAGAGCGTGACGAGGCCGCCGCTAGGGCCCGGGGCAGGTGTTTTCACAGCGCACTCTTTACTTCTCCCGTGTTGTGTTGTATACTAGCAGGAACATGCAGAATAACATCACCGACGATCTTGATGCCCTGTTGGAAGTCGTGCCTTCGGCTATTGCCGGGGCAATCCGAAAAGAGAATCATGGCGACGACCTGCTAGAAATCGTCCTGGATCTGGGTCGCCGGCCCGAAGCCCGCTTCCTGAACCGTGAGGCAACCCTCAGCGATCGAGAGATAACGCAGGAGGAGATTGGGTATGTCGTGGCTCGTGTCAGCGAATTCACCACCGATAACCGGTCAGGCATCGAGCGAACCTTGCACCGCATCTCCTGCATCCGCAACCGGCAGGGGGACATCGTCGGGCTGACGCTGCGCGTAGGCCGGGCGGTGTACGGCACCATCGACATCATCCGCGACCTGCTCGAGTCGGCCAAGAGCGTTCTGCTGCTGGGCAAGCCAGGCGTGGGCAAGACCACGCTGCTGCGCGAAGCGGCGCGCGTGCTGGCGGAGAAGAAACGGGTCGTGGTGGTCGACACCTCCAACGAGATCGGTGGCGACGGCGACATCCCCCATCCAGCCATTGGCCGCGCACGACGGATGCAGGTGGCCAGACCCGAATTCCAGCACGCGGTGATGATCGAGGCCGTGGAAAACCACATGCCTGAGGTGATTATCATTGACGAGATCGGCCGCGAGCTAGAAGCGGTCGCAGCGCGGACCATCGCCGAGCGGGGGGTGCAACTCGTCGGCACTGCCCACGGCAACACACTGGACAACCTGCTCCAGAACCCAACCCTGTGCGATCTGGTGGGGGGCATCCAGGCCGTTACACTGAGCGACGAAGAAGCCCGCAGGAGAGGAACCCAAAAGACGGTACTGGAACGCAAGTCCCCGCCTACTTTCGATATGGTGATTGAGATCAAGGACTGGCAACATCTGGCGGTGCACCGCGATGTGGCCGCTGCCGTGGATGCGTTGCTCCGAGGTCGCAGTCACGCCCCGGAGATCCGTTACCGGGACGAGTCAGGCCAGGTGCAGATCGAACGGGCGCGGACGGGAACAATGTCCGGCGCGGTGGTACCGCAACTGGGGGCCAAGGAGACCTCGCTCCATCCTGCGTCGGGCCAGCAGGCGCTTCCACCGCGGGTGCTGAGCGTCTATTCCTACGGTGTGGGCAAAAACCGGCTCAGGCAGGCGGCCCAGAACCTGCACCTGCCCGTCGAACTGGCCGATGATCTGCGTCGCGCTGACGCTGTGATCACCCTCAAGAGCTACTACCGGCGGCGCCCGCAGCCCATCAATGATGCCGAACGGCGCGGTATACCCACCTACGTCTTGCGCTCGAACACCGTGACCCAGATGGAAAGCTGCTTGGCCGACATATTTGGCCTGAGTGTCGCGGATCTCGATCCTACGACTACCGCCCTGCGCGAAACGGAGGAGGCAATACACAAGGTTCTCTCCGGGCAGAAATCGGCGGATCTGTTTCCGCAGAACTCGTACATCCGTCGTCAGCAGCACGAGATGGCCCGCCAGGCGAACCTGGTTTCCCACAGCTATGGCAGGGATCCTCGGCGGCACGTGAGGATTTTTTCCGCCTCACGGCGGTGAAAGCCCTCCTGAGACCCAACGCAACGGCCGCAGAAACCCGTACCAGCCAGACCGCGCAAAGAAGCGTGCGCACTGGAGAGCCGTTCATGGTTCTAATCGGCATTTCGCATCACTACATAAGGAGGACGCAATGGCATACAAGTTTCCGTCGGACGAGTGGATCAAGGCGTTGATGGTCGAGCTCAACGAGAGCGAAGCCTATCGCAAGGCAGCCGCCAAGTGGGAGGGTGACATCTATTTCATCGCCGAGCCGGGGGGTGGTCTCGCTGAGCGTTCGGTGCTGTACCTAGACCTGTGGCACGGCGAGTGCCGTTCAGCGTGCGCGGTGGCTGATGAAAGCGAAAAGAGCCCCGAGTTTCGCATATGGGCACCTGTAGGCGTCTGGCGCAGGGTCATCGAGAAGAAGCTGGACCCCATTCAGGCGCTGATTACCGGCCAGCTCAAGCTTCAGGGCACGCTGTCCAAGATCATGCGCAACACCAAGGCCACACTCGAATTGGTCAATTGCGCCACTCGAGTGCCCACTGAGTTTCCTGAATAATCAATCACCGATGACCAATGGCGAACAAGCCAAGGATCAAAAGCGGGCAAGGCTGGTTATTGCTCGTTGGGCCATAGGTCTTTGACCAAGTCGGGCTCATGCCTTTTTTGACGGTGGCGGGTGCCAGAGCATACTATGTCCACCGGCAGCCGGTGCTAGCGAGCCGGCCGCCGGTGCTATTCGTCCACGGTGCCGGGGGAACCCACCAGCACTGGCTCCATCAGGTGCGCGAACTGTCCCGGGCGCGCACCTGCACCCTCGACCTACCAGGCCACGGGAGGTCAGAGGGACCGGGACGGGATAGTATCGAGGCCTACGGCGACTGGCTCCTTGCCTTCCTCGACACCACCGGCCTGGAGAGGGCCGTACTGGTGGGCCACTCCATGGGCGGGGCTATCGCCCTGGACGTAGCATTGCGCTACCCACAGCGGGTGCTCGGGCTCGGACTGGTGGCGACAGGTGCCCGGCTGCGTGTGGCGCCGGCCATTCTCGCTGGTGTGCAGGAAGATACCGAGGCCACGGTGCGGCTCTTCTCCGACTGGGCCTTTGGTCCGGAAGCTCCGCCAGAGATGGTGAGCCTGGGTCGTCGCCAGATGGGCGCAACGCCCGCCGAGGTGCTTCACGGCGATCTCGTCGCCTGCGACAACTATGACGTGATGGGTCGGCTGGGGGAGATCGCAACTCCGACCTTTGTCTTGTGCGGCGCCCTCGATCAGTTGACGCCATCCAAGTACTCTGTCTACTTGCGCGACCACATTGCAGGGGCGAAGCTTCACCTGGTCGAGGGAGCAGGGCACATGGTCATGGTCGAAAGACCCAAAGCCGTGATCCAGGCGCTGTCGACCTTGCTGCACGACACGAACTGTAGGCCAGGTCCCTCATCTCGCCTGCCGATTTCTGATTCTTGATAGCCAAACTCCAGAGTCCACAGTCCTGAACCCTAGGTCAGGAGCTCGACCAGAACGGGCAGGGCAGCCACCAGGGCCCGCGCCCGGTGACTGATCCGGTTCTTGACGTCGGGGTCAAGCTCGGCCATGGTCTGACCGCTGTACCCCTCCACGACAAATACCGGGTCGTAGCCAAAACCGTGCTCGCCCCGGGGCACAAGGCCAATCTCACCCTCGCAGGTGCCAGCAGCAGTGCGGACCGTTCTCTCAGGCTGAGCCAGGGCCACCACGCAGCGGAATCGGGCCGACCGCGCCGATCGTCCTGATTGTCCGACCCCAGCCGGGACATCAGCAAGGGCGGTCAGCAGCTTGCGATAGCGATCAGCATCAGTCGCCCCGGCACCGGCAAAACGTGCCGAACGGACCCCCGGCGCACCACCCAGCGCATCCACCTCCAGCCCAGAATCGTCGGCCAGCGTCAAAAGGCCGGAGGCCTGCGAGTAAGCCAGGGCTTTGATCCGGGCATTCTCCTCAAAGGTCTCTCCCGATTCATCAACATCCAGATCCAGCCCCTCCTGTGCTGGGAAGGTGATCTCCAATGGCAGCGATAGGCCGGAAAGCAGTTCTTCATACTCCCGCACCTTGCCGGGATTGTTCGTGGCAATCAGCAGTTTCGTCAGCGTTCACTCCTGGCAACTGGGTCGTCAGGGAACTCACACTCGAGTAGGCGGTTGGCCAGAACCCTCGCCCATACTGTGATTCTACCAAGCTCTGTTCAGACCCAACTATACCATCGCCAGCTTCAAATCCCAAATCGTCCACCCCCGCTTGCGATGTACGCGTCCTTCCCTGGGCGCATCCTCTCTGGGAGGCAGGTCCCCGGAAGGACGTGTGCAATTTGCCATCCCCCTCTTGCCTGTGTACAATACGTTGGACGTGGAATTGCCGTGCAGACTCTGCAATTGCCGTGCAACCGGCAAGTCTGCACATTGGCTACACATTGATCCGAACAGCGGTGAGGTGAGGCATGAACGGAGAGCAGAGTCTTTTCAGTTCCAGTGCGGGGAGTGTAGCGGTGGTAGCCCTGCTACTGGCTATACTGGCCTTGGGCGGTGTTGTCTTTCTGCTGGCTCGCCAGCAGCGGCTGCTGGGGCAGTACCAGCACTTGCTGACCGGTACCGGGGGCGGCGATCTGGAAGCGATGCTGAACGATCACATCTCCCAAGTGCGCGAAACAGCGAGCCGCGTGGAAGCCGTGGGCCTTCTTGCCCACAACCTGGAAGAGGTCGCCCACTGCCATCTCCAGCATCTGGCTCTGGTCCGCTTCAATCCGTTCCGCAACACCGGTGGCGACCAGAGCTTTGCCCTCGCCTTGGCCGACGGCCATGGTGACGGGGCAGTCCTTTCCAGTCTGCACGCCCGCGACACAACCCGAGTCTATGCCAAGCCCCTACTGAGGTGGGAGTCCTCCCATCCCCTCACCGACGAAGAGAAACAGGCCATTGCCCTGTCCCGCCAGAAGCAAGTGTAGGGCAATCGCATCTAGATCCTGTCATTGCGAGGGAACCGAAGCGATCTCCCCTTGACAACCGTGAGGATCGCGCCTCTCGCCCCGACAGGCTGTCGCTCGCAAAAGGCGCTCTCTCCTCGCGATGACAAGTGATGGTTTCGGTGATTAGCAGGCCGTTTCCGATTCCCGAAATGGGATGCGATTACCCTGGAAGCAGTTGTAGGCGAGATTGACAAATCGACCTGGAAGTGCTATAGTAATCTACACGTCATACTAACCAGTGGGATTGCGCCTGCCGGCCCCAAGACACAGGCTGCAACATCCCAGGCAGATTGCGCTGCAACCGTCTGCAGGAGTCGCAGCGCAACTGCACAAGGAGCGACCTGTGTTCGGACGAGAGAAACGCCCGGTTCCATTGGACCGCATTGAGGTGGCGATCGGCCCCACAGCCAACATCAAGGGAGACATGGAGTGCGATGGCATTGTCAAGGTTGAGGGCATCTACCAGGGCAGCATCAAGACAGTGAGCAACATCATCATCAGCGAAAAGGCCCAGGTGGACGCCCACATTGAGGCTCAGAATGTCTCTGTGTCCGGTCAGGTCAAAGGGTCCATCGTGGCCAAAGGCCGCCTGGAAATCCTGTCCACTGGTAGGGTCTGGGCCGACGTGACCGTCAGCAGCTTCCTGCTGGACGATGGTGGCAAACTGCACGGTGGTCTCAAGATGCTGGGCACTGGCCCGGAACCTGAATCCTTCGACGTTCCGCCGCCGGCCCATGCCAGCGTGGGGGCAGCGGCGACGCCCCCAGCCGAAGAGCAGGCCGAAGAACCTGACTCTGTCGAGGACGAGTAACCCGCCGGATACAATGCACCTGCAGGATGCGTACAGACAGGCGGCCGAACCACGCGTCCCATGCCCGAGCGATTCTCACGGTGTGACGCGCGTCCTTTTCTCGCCCCCCGACAGGCACTGGCCTGGCTCCAGCCCCACCCTGATGGCCCCCTGCGCGCCACCCTCGAGGAACGGGACGCAGTGCTGGGTCCTCAGTGGTGCACTCGTTCTCTCAGAGTGAGACACTCGACCTCATACTGGACCGAGCCACCGGTGTCATGCCCTGGCACCAGCGCTGACCCAGTTTCCAGGAACCCGGAGCCGCGTCTTGAGCCCCGTGCAGGTTGCCTGCGACTCAGTGCCGGTTGTGCAAGCAAGGTCCCTCTGAACAGCGGTGTCCATGCCTTGCAGGCTGCCCCCCGAACCTACAGACTTGACAGGGTGCCGAACTTGGGCTATCTCTGAGTTAGACAATTATCTAAGTAATACAAATACCTAACATCACGAAGGAACCTCCAATCACGCCAAAGACCCGTCCAAGCGGAATGCTGGGATTCACAGTCGTATGGTTGGGCCAGGTGGTCTCCCTGCTGGGTAGCGGAATGACCTGGTTTGCCCTTACTATCTGGGCCTGGGAGATCACTGGGCAGGCAACAGCTCTCGCACTGGTTGCCTTTTTCACCTTCGGCCCAACTGTGCTGCTTAGCCCGGTCGCCGGCGCGCTGGTGGATCGCTGGAACCGAAAACTGGTCATGATACTCAGTGACCTGGGTGCGGGACTCATGACGGTGCTCGTGCTGCTGCTTCACTCAGCAGGTCACCTGGAGCTCTGGCACCTGTACGCGACGGGGGCCGTTGCGGGGGCCTTTCAGGCTTTCCAGTTCCCCGCTTACTCGGCGGCTGTGACGACGATGGTCTCCAAGGAGCAATACGCCCGGGCCAATGGCATGCTATCGTTGGCTGAAGGCGCCGCTGGCGTCTTTGCTCCGCTGGCTGCGGGCGTCCTGCTAGCCATCATTGGACTCACCGGCATCCTGGTCATCGACGTGGTGACCTTCGTCGTGGCTATCATCGCGCTGCTGGTAGTGTACGTCCCCCAGCCTGAGGTTACGGAGGAGGGACGTGAGGGCCAGGGCAGCCTCTGGGAGGAATCACTCTACGGGTTCAAGTACATCCTGGCACGGCCCAGCTTGCTTGGACTGCAACTGGTGTTCATGGTCATCAACCTGACCGCCTCGTTTGCCTTTGCCGTCTTTGCGGCCATGATCCTGGCCAGAACCGGCAACGACGAGATGTTGCTGGGGAGCACGCGGTCGGTGATGGGCATTGGTGTGCTGCTGGGTGGCCTACTTCTGACCGTCTGGGGCGGCCCAAAGCGTAGGATCCACGGGGTACTGACCGGTATGGCGCTCTCCAGCTTTCTAGGCATACTCGTGATAGGTCTCGGGCAAGGTTTCACGACCTGGGCGGCTGGCGCCTTCTTTTCGGCGTTCTTCATGCCCATCATCAACGGCTCCAACCAGGCCATCTGGCAGGCCAAGGTAGCGCCCGATGTCCAGGGGCGCGTATTTGCGACGCGACGGCTTATCGCCCAGATCTCCGGGCCGCTCGCCCTGCTCCTGGCTGGCCCCCTGGCCGACTACCTCTTTGAACCGGCGATGATGGCAGGCGGTGGTCTGAGCACGGTTTTCGGCAACCTCGTCGGCACGGGCACCGGCGCTGGCATGTCGCTCATGTTCGTCGTCACCGGGCTGCTGGGGGGGCTCGTTGGCCTGGGGGGCTATGCCATCCCTGCCGTACGAAACGTGGAAGACATCCTGCCTGATTATGATGCAGAGACTGCGCCAGCGACGACAGTCCCTGCGTGAAAGGGACAAAGGCTATGACAACGCCGCGGCTGTCCTGGGATTGGGGTACAGCTTACGATCTGTTTGTCAGCCTGGATGTTCTACACCGGCCGGCGGAGTTTGGCGTGCGCGGTGCGTGGACAGCCGGGGTGCGCGCGCGCCTCACCCCCACTGCACGAGAGACATTGCAGCAGAGCCGACTGTTGGGCCACGTACCGCTCCATTGGGTACACACCTTGCCAGAGCCCAAGGACGGCATGACCGTCCTATGGACCCTGGGGCAAACTGAGCCGGCGGAGCGACTCTCCCTCCTGGCTCTGTCCCCAGGCAAGCCGCCGGATGAGGTCAAGGCCGTTCTACGGAGCGTTTCCGCCCAGGGAGCATGGAGTCAGGCGGATCAGCGGGCTCTCCGGGCTGCCTACGAGCCTGAGAAGCAGCAGGAAGGGTCCTCTGCCCCTGGAAAACTGGCCACCATGCTGGAGTGGTGGTCCCATCCCGAGGAGTTTGGCGAGCGCTATCTGGAGGCGTTGCGCGCCTACTATGAGGTCTTTTTCGCCGAGGAGGAAGGGCGCATCCGCCCGGCGCTGCAAGAAGCGCTCTCCCGGGCACAGGACATGGCTGGGCGGCTGAAACTTCTCGATCTGTTGGAGGAGCTCTCACAGGGCCTGCGCTTTGACGGGCTTCCAGAGGTGGACGAGCTTGTCCTGGCGCCCTCGTACTGGACCACCCCGTTAATGTATTTTGGCAGAGTGAGCGCCGGGCGGGAGATACGGTTGTTTGGTGCCCGGCCGCCAGATGCCTCACTTGTGCCTGGAGAGATGGTGCCTGAAACGATGCTGCGGGCACTCAAGGCACTGTCCGACCCGACCCGATTGCGTATGCTGCGCTACCTGACCGCCGAACGGCTCACCCCCGCCGTGCTCTCCCGGCGCCTGCGGCTGCGCGCCCCGACGGTGACGCACCATCTCAAGGTCCTGCGCCTGGCCGGGCTGGTGCAAGTCACCCTGGCAGAGGGCAGAGGGGCGACTCGCTATGCCGCCCGCCCCGAAGCGGTGACAGCCACGGGTGATGCCCTGGAGGCCTTCTTGGGAAAAGGCCGAAAAGAAGACAGCGGTGGGAGCGCGACGCGCTAACCGCAGCGGCCCAGGCTCTGGGCCCTCATTTGCCGCGCCCTCACCATGCTGATCACACTCTCACTGACCGCGTCCCGCTCCCCGATCGTCAGCCCCAGCATGTCGAAGACTATCTCGTCCAAGACACGTCGATCAGGGTCATCCAGATTGAGTAGCCCGGCATCCCGGA
>CBDUWJ010000065.1:0-9558 GCA_965370895.1 uncultured Anaerolineae bacterium
CGGTTTCCCATGCTCCTGTGACTTTGCCCTTGTCCAGGGCTCACATCTTGCGGCCGGCAGCTGAACAGCCGTGACAGAAATGGCTAGCTCCGGCCCGTTGAGGGCGCGGACATCAACCCACTCAGCGCATCCCTTCTCGCTCCCTTTCCGGCCCGAACAGGTTCGGGCCGGAAAGGGAGCGAGGCATCTCTCTGACCCCAAAGTTAAAATTCAACGAGCGTTTCCCATCCCGACTCCGCAGACTTTGCAATCTGGGCAGATCTGTGGTATATTACTCTGTGCCTACTACATCTTGTGGGAGTGTGTTTGTGACCCACAAGACCTAGTATCAAGCCTGGGGCACGAGGTGGTGGTATGGGAACCTTCCTGACGAAGCGTTCCCATTGTTATCGCAGACCCTCCTGGGTTCGACATTTGCATTCCTCGCCGGATCCCGCCCCTCCTGGGGGAGGCGTTCGCCGTACTAGCCAATGTCACGCGAACCATCGTTTGTTGCGGAGTAAAGCCATGAGATGTCCGTTCTGCGCTTCGACCAACTCACGGGTCATAGATACCCGCAGCGCCGAAGGCGGCGTCCGCCGCCGTCGGGAATGCGAAGACTGCGAACGGCGGTTCACGACCTACGAACGGGTGGCTCCCTTACGCCTGATGGTGGTCAAGCGCGACGCGCGCCGGGAGCATTTCGACCGCAACAAAATACTGAAAGGCATCCAGACTGCTTGCGCCAAGCGACCGGTACCGACCGAGTCCATCGAGGAACAGGTCACCAGCATCGAACGGGAACTCTACCACCGGGGTAGCCGGGAGGTCACCAGCCGCGAGATCGGCGAGATGGTAATGCAGAACTTACGCAGGCTGGACGAGGTAGCCTATATCCGCTTTGCCACCATCTACCGCCGCTTTGCCGACGTCGAAGATCTTGCAGACGAGATCGAGAGCCTTCTGGAACGACGGCAGCGCGAAGCGATCTTGAAGGCGCAGATGAGGCTGAATATCTGAGGACGTGTCCCCCTTCGGGGGGGATGGGACCAGGGCACAGACAGGGAGTTGGAATGCTTGAGCAAGTTGCTGTGATGACACAAGACAAGTCGGACGGGGTCCAGCCAGTGGACTCGCCCCTATCCTCATCGGACCGGGACATCCCACTGAGCGACAACGCCGCAACCGTTCTACGCAAGCGCTACTTGCAGCGCGGCCCCGACGGGGAGCCAGTCGAAACCCCACTGCAGATGTTCTGGCGGGTGGCCAGCGTAGCGGCTGCGCCGGACAGCGAATACAACGAAGACGCTGCAGCCACAGCGCGCGACTTCTTCGACATGTTGAGCTCCTTCCGCTTTCTGCCCAACTCCCCCACATTCACCGGGGCAGGGACACCTCTGGGACAGCTTGCTGCCTGCTTTGTCCTGCCCATTCAGGACGACATGGGCCGAGCGCCGGCGGGCATTTTCTCCACGCTCCGCGTAGCAGCCCTCATCCAACAGACGGGCGGGGGCAACGGTTTCTCCTTCTCAAGGCTGCGGCCGAAAGGAGCACGGGTCAGCACTAGCAAGGGTGTGGCCACCGGGCCGGTCGGCTTCTTGCGCGTATATGACAAGGCCTTTGGCGAGATTGCGCAGGGCGGAACGCGCCGTGGTGCGAACATGGCCGTGCTCCGCGTAGACCATCCTGACATATTGGATTTCATCCGCTGCAAGAGCACGGAAGGTGACATCACGAACTTTAACATCTCGGTAGGCATCACCGACGCGTTCATGCGCGCTGTCGAAGCCGACGAGGAGTATGATCTTCTCAATCCCCAGGACGGCAGCAGCTGGAAGCGGATCCGCGCACGAGAGGTCTTTGACCTAGCCGTCAATCGCGCTTACCTCAACGGCGAGCCTGGAGTCCTGTTTCTGGATGCGGCCAACCGTGACAACCCCGTACCCCACCTCTACGAACTGGAGGCCACGAATCCCTGCGGAGAGCAGTGGTTGGGTCCCTACGAAAACTGCTGCTTGGGCTCGGTCAACCTGGCCCAGCATGCCGCCCCGGACGGCGGCATTGACTGGACCAAGCTCCAAGAGACAGTCGAACTGGCCACCCACTTCCTGGACAACATCGTCGACGCCAACAAATACGTGCCAGCCGTACCCGAAATCGAGGAAGCTGCCCACCGTGCACGCCGCATTGGGTTGGGCATCATGGGTCTGGGCGATTTGATGTTCCATGCCGGCATCCGCTACGGCAGCCCCGAAGGCGCAGAGTTCGCAGCCCAACTGACAGAGTTTGTGCGCTTTCATGCCCTGCGGACCAGCACTCAACAGGCAAAGACACGGGGAAGCTTCCCCAGCATTGCTGACAGCATATACGATCCCGAAAACCTGCAATGGCAGCCACCTACTCCCATCTCCCCCTACATCCACGACTTTGGGCGGCCGTCCCTAGATTGGAGCGATATCGTCAAGGGCATCAAAGCCCACGGCATACGAAATGCCGCTCAGACCACCGTAGCTCCGACTGGTACCATCGCCACCGTCTCCGGCTGCGAAGCCTATGGCTGCGAACCGGCCTTTGCCCTGGCGTACGTCCGCCATTTCCGAGATGGCGACGAGGACCTGGAACTAACCTACACCAGTCCGCTGTTTATGCAAGCGCTGGAGCGGACCAGCCTGGACGAACGAACACGGGAACAGATCGTCCAAAAGGTCACCGTGACCGGCAGTTGTCAGGACATCCCCGAGATTCCGGCCGAGATCCGCCACTGCTTTGTCGTGGCCGACGACATTGCCGCCGAAGAGCACGTACGCATGCAGGCTGCCATCCAGGCCTTTGTCGATAACAGTATTTCAAAGACCATCAACTTCCCCGCTGATGCCACACCGGACGATGTCGCGCGCGCCTATCACCTCGCATGGCGGCTGGGCTGCAAGGGGTTGACAGTTTATGTGACCGGCTCGCGGGAGAAGGTCGTACTCGAAACCCGCAGTACACAAAGCGCCAAGGCGGGGAATGGCTATCCTTCGGAGTCACGCAAACCCCGGCCGGTGATCCTGCATGGCACTACCTATCGCAGCCCCACACCGCTTGGCAGCGCCTACATCACCATCAACCAAAACGGTGACAAGGATCCCTTTGAGGTCTTTGCCAACGTCGGAAAAGCCGGTTCCGATACCGCCGCCGTGGCCGAAGCCATTGGCCGGCTCATCAGCCTGGCGTTACGCATGCCCTCGCCCCTCTCCACCCGGGAACGGTTGACAGAGGTTATTGACCAACTCTCCGGCATCGGCGGCCGCAGGCCCATGGGCTTTGGCCCCAACCGGGTCCGCTCCTTGCCCGACGCCATTGCCCAGGTCCTGGCCCGCCACATCGCTCTCGTCGATGCTGAGCAGCCACCGGAACAACTGCCACTACCCACTATCACACCCAACTCAAGGGCTGATCTCTGCCCTGACTGCGGCCAGGCCTCCTTTGTGGCGATGGAGGGCTGCCGAAAATGCGTGAACTGCGGCTTCAGCGAGTGCTAGGGACCTGTTGATTCGGGCCAGCGTCTGCCGGGCACGGCAGGTTGTCCGAGCAGTTGCGTGATTTCGGATTCGCCGAGTTCCATGCTACAATGGGCCTATGATCAGCGAACGCCTCCCCCTGAAGGGGCGGGGCCCGTGCGGACGGCTAATCCGTGCCTTGCTAACCGGGTTGGCCCTGGTACTCATAGCCGGCATGGCTTCCTTTCTCTGCCTGTGCTGGCAGATCAACCGTACTGGTGCCCATGACCAGGCTCAGCCGGCTGACGCCATCATCGTCTTGGGGGCTCGTGTCGAACCGGACGGCCAACCCGGTCCTGACCTGCGATCTCGCACCCTCCACGGCATCAAGCTATTCCGACGGGGACTGGCTCCAACCTTCATCTGCACCGGCGGCTATCACAATGACCGTCATTCTGCAGCGTCGGTAGCTTGTGAGCTGGCGGTGTCCCAGGGAGTACCTGCAGAAAAGATCTTGCTGGCCGATGGCTCGATGACAACCCGCGAGGATGCGACTAGCACCCGCCACCTCGCGGTCGCTAATGGCTTGCAGACGGCGATCCTGGTGAGCCACCCATTGCATCTGGAACGCGCCAGACTGCTTTTCGAGGAACAAGGCCTCACCATCTATCCCAGCCCCACCAGCACCGATCTCAAGGCCATTCCCTGGCGGACCCGCGCGTGGCTGACCCTCCGGGAAACAGTGGGCATGCTCTGGATCGCCCTGGAGGAGCTGGGCATACCCTATGATTGGACCATCCAACTGAGCCGCTGGGTCTACGGCCTGCCCACCGAACTCGGGCCGGCGACACGGTAGGCGACAGTCAGTGAGCAGTGATCAGACAGACCGATGAGCCTGAGTGCTGGTTGCTGGCGTTGGAGCACTCTCAACCATGACCTGGCAACAGATCGCAGAGTCGAAACGCCTTCTGAAAAGAGAACGTGGCACCGTGCACAAAGACTGGGGTGGCAGACTGCCCATCGCCCTGGTCTTCCCCAACACCTACTACCTGGGCATGTCCAGCCTGGCCCTGCACACCCTCTACCGGCTGTGGAACGCTCGCGAGGATGTGGTTTGCGAGCGCGTCTTCACTGGCTCTCGAGCCACCAAGCGCCAGAGTCCGCGCCCACGGGAGTGGGACCTGCGAAGCTTCGTTTCCCCTCTCTCGCTTGAGACAGGCGCGCCCCTCGATTTCTTTCCCATCATCGCCTTTTCCATCAGCTATGAGCTAGATTTCTTCAGCGTGGTGGCCCTATTACGCGCAGCAGGCATCCCTCCCCGTGCCGCCGACCGCGACCAAGCCGACTCGGAAGGTTGGCGCCAGCCGCTGATCATTGCCGGAGGGGCAGCCATGTCCGCCAACCCAGAACCGTTGGCCCCAATCCTCGACGCGATCGTCATTGGCGAGGTAGAGCCGATTTTTGATTCCCTGACCAATGCCCTGCACTTGACCTCTGACGATCGCATCGCCGCTTTGGAAGCCCTCTCCCAGATCCCCGGCCTCTACCTTCCACACCTCCAACCTCCAGTTTCCAACCGCCAACATCCAACGTCCAATGTCCAACCCGTCCGGCGCCAACGGCTCCACGACCTGGATGCCTATCCCACTCATTCCGTCCTTCTCACCCCCGATACTGAGTTTGCCGATATGGGCCTCATCGAGATCGCCAGGGGCTGCGGACGAGGGTGCCGTTTCTGCCTGGCGGGCTACATCTACCGCCCGCCCCGCCAACGTTCCGTGGAAAGCATCCTGGCCCAGGCCCGCGAACTGCTGCGCTACGGGGACCGGATCGGCCTGGTCAGCGCGGCCGTGTCAGACCATGCCCAAATCGACCAACTGGCTGCTGAACTGCGGGGGCTCGGCGCGCGGCTCAGTGTAAGCTCCATGCGAGTGGACCCCATCTCTGAGCCGTTGATCCGCGCCCTGTCCGAGTCGGGAGCTCGTACGCTGACCATCGCCCCCGAAGCCGGTTCTGAGCGGCTGCGGCAGCTCATTCACAAAACCCAGACCGAAAGCGACGTGCTTCGCGCCGTGGATCTCGCAGCCCGCTCTGGTCTGAGACAGATCAAGCTCTACTTCATGCTGGGTCTCCCCACTGAGGACCAGGCCGACGTGCAAGCCCTGGTGGACCTGGCTTTGGCTTGCGCTGACCGTGCCCACGCCCACCGGAGTCGGACCAGTGTGACGACCCAGGTGGTGGTCAACATCACTCCGTTCGTGCCCAAAGCCCACACCCCGTTCCAGCGGATGGCCCAGACGCCAGCCAAAGTAGTGAGGCACCGGGTTGCTTATGTCGAGCGCGAACTGCGGCGGCGGGGAGTCGGCGTCAAGTCCGAGAGTCCGGCGTGGGCCGAGATCCAGGGCACGCTGGCCCGGGGCGACCGCCGCCTGGCGGAGGCGATCCTGTCCGTGGACCGTGTCACACCTGCGATCTGGCGGCAGACACTCATCGAGGTTGACCTATCGGACCGAGAGCTGCTGCGCCAGCGTGCTGACAACGAGGCACTGCCCTGGAGCTTTATCCAGAGTGGCCGCCGGCCGAGTCCGAAGAGCTGACCCTGGCAGGGACGGTAGGTTGTCAAAAGATCCGACCATCAGCCCTTAATCGGGCCTCGTCACGCTGGTGTTGTCCAAATTGCTCCCCCCAGCCCCCCACCACTTGCGCTGCCTGCTGCATCTGCCCTCAAGACACGGATTGAGAGGGGACCTGCGCCCACCGCTGTGAGACCCTTGCTTGCCTTTCACTTCCAGTTGTGCTAGACTGATTTCTCTGCAGAGGAGTGTTGCCTTGCTGCGTCAGAGCGCTGATGGAATGGTCACCCACATCTTTGAGAGCCTTGCCCTGGACGGCCTCGTGCACGCCGTATTCACCCGGCTGGGGGGTGTCAGCCGGGAACCGTTTGCCACGCTGAACGTCGGTCGCCATGCGACGGCCGGTGATGGTGCATATGACGATGGGGCCGCCGTGTCCGAGAACCACGCGCGAATTTATGCTCATTTAGGGCTCACTGCCGAGCGCGTTGTCAGCCCCCAGCAGGTCCACAGCAACCGGGTGACCAGGGCCGGCGTGCAGGACTCTGGTCGGCTGGTTCCTGGCACCGACGGACTGGTCACTGATGCACCCGGCCTTGCCCTTTTGCTCCGATTTGCCGACTGCCAGCCCATCATCCTCTACGATCCCGTGAATCACGCTCTGGGCTTGATCCACGCCGGGTGGCGTGGAGTGGCTCAGGCCATCGCCCGCCGTGCTGTCGAGACGATGCAAGAAACCTTTGGCACCCATCCGCAGGACTTGATCGCCGGCCTGGGACCCGCTATCGGCCCCTGTTGCTATACTGTGGGCCACAACGTCGCCTCGGCGATGGGCTATGCCCTGCCAGACTGGAGCCAGGTCATGAGCATTGAGGAGAACGGGTGGCGTTTCGACCTGCCCGTAGCCAATGCCCAGCAGCTTTTCGCCGCCGGAGTGCGCAAGATCGAGCAGGCACATCTGTGCACCGCCTGCCGCAACGACGAGTTCTTCTCTCACAGGGCCGACATGGGCCGGACCGGGCGCTTTGCCGTGGTAGCCTACGTGAAGGCGCGGATAGGGGCGGAGGGTGCGGACACCTCCCGTGCCCGGGACGCCTCCCTCGGGAGGGGCACGGTCCAGACAGACGAACGCGCAGAAACACATCCAGCAGAAGTAGAGTTTGGGGGGTCGACACAACCCCACTCACTCCATCCACCAGGTCTTCCAGCGTTCCAGGAGCTTCTGGGAGGTGGTCCATGACCGCCTTGGAAGCCAATCTGCGATCCGTCGAAGCGCGCATCGCCGCCGCTGCTGGAAGGGCCGGACGCGATCCGGCCGAGATCACCCTGGTGGCCGTGACCAAGACTCAGCCCGAGAAGGTGATCCAATCTGCCTACAACCTGGGTCTACGCCACTTTGGAGAGAACCGCGTAGAAGAAGCCGAACCCAAAGTGGACCGCCTGCCTGCCGACATCAGTTGGCACATGATCGGCCACGTACAGAGCCGAAAGGCCAAGAAGGTAGTGTCCCTCTTTCACGTGGTCCACTCCGTGGATAGCGTCAGACTCGCCCGTCGCCTGGACCGCCTCTGTGCAGGCCATGCGGAAGCGCTACCCGTTCTACTAGAGTGCAACGTCTCGGGCGAGGAAAGCAAATACGGCTTTGCTGCAGACCGATGGGGCGACGGTGACCGCGCACAAGAGTCGCTGCTGGCCACCGTTGAGGAGATCGTCGCTTTGTCCCATCTCCAGGTCAGGGGATTGATGACCATGGCGCCCATCGTGACTGACCCAGAAGAGGCACGCCCCATCTTTGTCCGTCTGCGACACCTGCGCGATGCACTGGCCGCGGCCTTCCCACAGACCGACTGGCGCCACCTCTCGATGGGCATGACCGACGATTTTGAAGTGGCCATTGAGGAGGGTGCCACCCTGATCCGGGTGGGGCGAGCCATCTTTGACCCAGAGCTGCCACCGTGGCGCAAGGGCTGAGTACCACCGCAAATGGAGGGTTCCCATAGTTATGCAAACCTTGGCTACCATCGTTTCTCTGCTTCTTCAAGCCTACGGATTCCTCATCCTAATTCGTGTGTTGCTGTCCTGGGTGAACGCCAACCCCCACCGGCCCGCCATCAACCACCCTGTCGTCCAGGTTGTGTACCAGATCACTGATCCGGTTCTACAGCCGCTTCGCCGAGTCATTCCACCCATTGGCGGCACGGTTGACATCAGCCCTATCGTGGCGCTCATTGCGATCGAGGTATTGCGACGCATCCTCGTCAGTTTCCTACTCGGGCTCTAACAGTCGAAGTTCAGAGGACGGCTAGTGTGAGTCCGGGGCGGGAACACTGACACTCATGGGTATGCTGCCCGTTCTGACGCTGGACCGCATCCAGATGACAGCCCACCCGCGGAAAGCACAGCCAACGCAGTCTTGATCCCTATGGCAAAGGGCCCCGGCTCATCTCCGGGACCCTTTTTCTGGACGCCTGTGAAGCTAAGGACTCACAGCCTGCCAGGCCACGTTCCTCGAAAAGCTCAGTCCTCCACAGAGTCAGTCGTTGCGCGTCGCCATCGCTCGGACCCCGGCGAGCTGAGCAGTCTGCGTGGCATGAACCAGAGCTTTTCACCCTGACGCCGCAGCCAGCGACGCCAAAGCACTTTCTGGGTCTCCTGCCATGCCTTTTCAACTTGGTCGCCATCGGCAGTCTGACCACCAAAACGGTATCCGACGTAGGTGTCCACGATGCGCTTGACGGGTTTCCGGCCTGCGGGTAGCACGTTGGCGAGGGCAGCACCGTACTCGTTAGGCGTCTGGTGGACGAGGGGGCTGATCTTCAGCAGGCGTCGGACCCAGTCAACCAGATCTTCGTAGACCCTCTCCGCGATGCTGAGGCCCTCGATCTGGCGACGGCGGCGGATAAGCAAGGACCCAACCATCGCCAGGCTGACCGTCACAAGGATCAGAGCCACGCCTACCCATTGCCCCATGCGCTGAAACAAAGGCTCTAGCTCCGGCTCAGGCAGCGAACCATAGACCCTGGGATCGAGCAGGTCTTCGAGCATCTCCTCGCGGCTTCGTTCGTCCCTGTCCCGCCCTTGGTCACCCACCCCCCCAGCAGTATCATCCGCCGGACGCTGCCGAACGAGGACAGGTTCGCCGGCCGTCGGTTCAAACTCGACCCAGCCGTAGCCGGGAAAATAAACCTCGGGCCAAGCGTGACCATCCCGCTCCAATACGTGATAGGCGCCATCCTCCTTGAAACCCTGGCTGTAGCCCTGGACGTAGCGAGCGGGAACCCCCACCGATCGGAGCATGACGACCATGCTTGATGCATAGTACTCGCAGTACCCCTCTTTGGCGTCAAAAAGAAAGTATTCGACCCCATCCTGGCCCGGTGCCGGGCCATCGATCTGCTCGTTGTACGGAATTTCGCGCAGGTGGCGCTCGATGGCGACCGCCTTGTCGTATGGCGTCTCCTGCTCAGCGGCGATCTGCTCGGCCAGGAGCGATACCGGCTGGGGCAGGGAATCAGGCAGTTGCA
>CBDUWJ010000066.1:0-9532 GCA_965370895.1 uncultured Anaerolineae bacterium
GCCCAGGTGGCCCAGGTGGTCGCCACGCTGGAGGAGCATGGGGCGATGGAGCACACCATTGTCGTCGTCGCCTCAGCTTCGGAGCCGGCGACGCTGCAGTACATTGCTCCCTACGCCGGATGTGCCATGGGCGAGGAGTTCATGGAGCAGGGCAGAGAGGCCCTGATCGTTTACGATGACCTGTCGAAGCATGCCTGGGCTTATCGCCAGGTGTCGCTCCTGCTGCGCCGGCCGCCGGGGCGCGAGGCCTATCCCGGTGACGTGTTCTACCTCCACTCGCGCTTGCTGGAGCGGGCGGCCAAGCTCCACCCCGACTATGGCGGCGGCTCGCTAACCGCGCTACCCATCATCGAGACTTTGGCGGGTGACGTGTCGGCCTACATCCCCACCAACGTCATCTCCATCACCGATGGACAGATCTACCTGGAAAGCGACCTCTTTTACGCCGGTATCCGCCCTGCGGTGAATGCTGGCTTGTCGGTGTCGCGGGTGGGAGGCGCTGCCCAGACCCCGGCCATGAAGCAGGTTGCTGGCAGGCTGCGGCTCGATATGGCCGCATTCCGCGAGTTGGTCGCTTTCGCCCAGTTCGGCTCGGACCTGGACGAGGCCACACGCCGCCAGTTGGACCGGGGCCTGCGGGTCCAGGAGGTGCTCAAGCAGCCACAGTATGCACCGGTGCCCATGGCCGACCAGGTCATACTCTTCTATGCTGTCACCAATGGCTTCCTGGATGACGTCGAACTCCGCAAAGTGGGGGACCTTGAGGGTGCGCTTCTGCGCTATATGAAGGACAGCCATCCTGAACTGGTCAAGAGCGTAGCAACCGGCGCCAAGCTGAACGACGAAATGCAGGAGGCGCTCGGGCAGGCCATTGAGGATTTCAAGGCTACGGTGCCCTACTAGAACTGGCCAAACCTCGGGAGTCCCAGGCAGCTTGCTCGCACGACTCCCAGAGCCTTGCCCAAAGACTATGATGAAAAGCCTTGGCCTGTTAGCCCTAATGGTCGTACTGATCAACATCCTGGCTAGCTGTGGTTCTACCCCAGCACCGACAGATCTGGTCCCGACGCAAACGCCGTGGATCGTCGTCGTCACGTCCACTCCAGGGCCGCAGGGTACGGCAGAGACACAACCTACTCAGACACCACGGAGCAGCGTACCCACACTTGCGCCACTCAAGTCTGCGACACCCGAGCCGGCGGCTGCGACTGCCGGCCCCAAAACGACTGCCGGACCACCGCCAACCTCAGCACCCACGACACCTACAGAGCGACCGGCACCCACAGCCACGCCGGAGCCTGAGGGTCTCACGTATCCGGCACCAGTTCTGCTGGACCCGCCTCCAGGCGCACGTGTCGTGTGGAAAAGCCGGGTGTTGCTAAAGTGGGATTCGGTGAGCGAGCTGGCGGCGGACGCCTACTATTGCCTGCAGTTTGATCGTCCCCCGACGACCGAGGGGATGGCACCGTACGGTGATTATGTGTACCTCAAGGACACGGAGTTTCTCTGGGAAGGGTCGTTTCTGGCGCCCTTCCACCCACCCGAGGTGCAGGGAGAGGCCGTAGTCTATTGGTGGGTCCGGGTCGTGCGCCAGACCGGCGAGGATGAAAACGGCAAGCCGGTCGGCACAAACATTAGCTTACCCAGCGAAAGGTGGACTCTGATCCTCGATCCCAAGCCTGAAGGCGACTAGGACGATGGCCGCTGAACGGTGAGGTTGGATGCAATCTCGGATTCCAACAAGGAGTAGGCATTGACCAGCACGCGAGAGATCCGGCGACGGATCCGCAGCGTCACGAACATAGCCCAGGTAACACGAGCCATGCAGATGGTCGCCGCCTCCAAGATGCGACGCGCCCAGGAGCAGGTGCTGGCCACCCGGCCCTATACCGAAAAGGCCTGGGGGATACTGAAGAACCTCGCTGCCCAGCGGGGGGCGGATGAGACCGCCCATCCGTTGCTGCAGGTCCGGGCCGAAATCCACACTGTCGGTTTGGTGCTCATCACTGCCGACAAAGGGTTGTGCGGCGGCTACAATCACAACATGATCCAGCAGGCCTGGCGCCTGATGAATGAGTTGCCATACCCGGTCGAGTTGATCACCGTCGGCGGGCGCGGGCGTGATGCTATGTGGCGCATGAAGCAGAAGATCGTCGCCGAATTCTCCAATCTGGCGCCCACGCCACAGCTGTTGGACGTCACCCCCATCGCCCGCGCAGCGATGGACGGCTTTGTCTCCGGCCGGTTTGACGTCGTCTACCTGGCCCATACCGACTTTGTCAACACTTTGACCCAGCGACCAGCCATTTGGCAGTTGCTGCCCATCCGGCCTCTGCACTTGGCTGCGACGCCTGCATCGGAGCATCACAGCAAGACGCCGCAAGCGGCGGCGATTGAGTACATCTACGAGCCTGACCCTGGCACCATTCTGAACACCGTGCTGCCTCGCTTCACCGAACTGCAGGTTTATCAGGCTATCTTGGAGGCGTTTGCCAGCGAGCACAGCGCCCGGATGGTCTCCATGCGCACCGCGACCGAGAATGCCAACGATTTGGTTGCTGATCTGACCCTGACCTACAACCGCGCCCGCCAGGAGGCTATCACCAACGAGATGCTCGACATCGTCGGCGGGGCCGAGGCCCTGGCCAGCGCACGGTCTCTGTGAGTTGAGAATTCCGAGTTCTAGGGGAGGTGACAATGGCGGCAAAAGCCTACGTTCTTATCCGGACTGCGCCGGGGCTGACCAAGTCCATCTATGGCACGCTGCGGATCAGCCCGGTAGTAAAATCGGTCGAAATGATCGCCGGCCCGTACGACCTCATCGCCGTCGTAGAAGCAGCCGACGCCAACAAGATCCTGGCGACGATCATGAATGACGTCCGTCCGGCAGCCGGAATCCGGGATACGTTGACCTGCTTGGTCATACCCGCCGAGGGATAGAGCGCGCGGTAATCCGATCTACTGCTTCGCTGCAAAGCAAACGAAGCGAGAGGAATATCTGAGGAGGACTGATGGCAAAGGGGAGCAGGGGCCGAGTCGTGCAGATCATGGGCCCCGTGGTAGACATCGAGTTTCCAGCCGGAGAGTTGCCCGAGATCTACGACGCCGTCGAGATTCCTCGCAACGGCGGCCGGCTGGTGGTGGAAGTAGAGCAACAGCCGGGGAGCAACTGGGTTCGGTGTGTGGCAATGGATGCTACCGATGGCCTGCGGAGGGGGATGGAGGCGATCTCTACCGGCGAACCCATCAAAGTGCCGGTGGGACCCGCGACGCTGGGCCGCATCTTCAATGTTCTCGGCGAAGCGATTGACAACGCGGGGCCTGTGGAAGCCGAGCTGTACTATCCCATCCACCGCCCGGCTCCATCCTTCGAGGAACAGGTCACCCAACCAGAGTTCCTGGAGACCGGCGTGAAGGTGATCGACCTGATCGCGCCGTTCACCCGGGGCGGCAAGACTGGTGTGTTTGGCGGGGCCGGCGTGGGCAAAACGGTCATCATCATGGAGTTGATCCGCACCTTTGCCACCGTGCACAAAGGCTATTCGGTATTCTCCGGTGTAGGCGAACGCTCCCGCGAGGGAAACGACCTGTGGCACGAGATGCGCGACTCGGGCGTCATCGACAGCGTGGCCATGGTCTTTGGCCAGATGAACGAGCCACCGGGCGTGCGCCTGCGGGTGGGCCTCACCGGTCTGACCCTGGCCGAGTACTTTCGCGACGAGGGCCTCGACGTGTTGCTCTTCATCGACAATATCTACCGCTTCGTCATGTCCGGTTCCGAAGTGTCGGCCCTGCTGGGGCGGATGCCCAGTGCCGTTGGTTACCAGCCTACCCTGGGCACCGAGATGGGGGAGCTGCAGGAGCGGATCGTTAGTACCCGGAGGGGCTCCATTACCTCGATGCAAGCGGTCTACGTCCCGGCCGATGATTACACTGACCCGGCGCCGGTTGTGACCTTTGCGCACCTGGATGCCACCATCGCCCTGGAGCGCTCTATCGCCGAGCAGGCCCTCTACCCGGCGGTGGACCCCCTGGGCTCGACCTCGCGTATCCTTGACCCGCACGTCGTGGGCGAAGAGCACTATGCGGTGGCCCGTGAAGTGCAGCGCGTCCTGCAACGCTACAAAGACCTCCAGGACATCATTGCGATCCTGGGCATCGACGAGCTTGCGGAGGAGGACAAGCAGGTGGTCGTTCGCGCCCGCAAGATCCAACGCTTCCTCAGCCAACCGATGTTCGTCGCCGAGACCTTTACCGGTCGGGAAGGCCGCTACGTGTCCATCCAGGAAACGGTGCGCGGCTTCAAGGAGATCCTTGATGGCAAGCACGACGACCTGCCGGAGCAGGCCTTCTACATGGTGGGCGGCATAGACGAGGCAGTGGAAGCAGCAGAGAAGCTGTAGGGGAGCGATTGAGGCTTAGATGGCCCAGATACGTTGCGAAATTGTGACCGCCGAGCGCATCGTCTTTGATGACACCGTAGACATGGTTGTCGCCCCGGGTATCGAAGGGCAACTGGGCATTCTGCCCAACCACGCCCCGCTGATCACTTCCTTGACCTACGGAGAACTGGCCATCTTCCGGGAGGGCCAGCAGGACGAGTTTATCGCGATCGGCGGCGGCTTTATGGAAGTGGGGCCTGACGGCGTGACCATCCTGGCCGATTCGGCGGAGCGAGCTGAGGAGATCGACGAAGAACGGGCAAGGGCCGCCCACCTCCGTGCGGAGGAGACCATGACCCGGGAGTACGAGGAAGATGTGGGAGTGGATCCGGCCCGCGCCCGGGCTGCCTTGCGCCGGTCCGCGATCCGACTCAAGGTAGCCAGGCGCCAGCGCCGGCGCGGTCGAGGAGCGCCCGGGCCAGGCCAGGCACCAGGCATAGATCAGTAGGGCGATTCTGGATTTCCCACGAATTCGACACCAGCGCTTCTGTGCACGGGTCTGCGGCAATCCAGAATCTAGAGTCCAGAAGGGTGAATCGAGTGATGGATGTTAGGTAAGCAAATCGGCATAGACCTGGGCACTGTCAACGTCTTGGTCTGGGTCAAAGGTAGGGGGATCATTCTAGAAGAGCCCTCTGTCGTGGCCATCGCCACCAACGACAACAAAATCGTGGCTGTGGGCAGCGATGCACGGGATATGCTGGGCCGCACTCCGGATACTATCGAAGTGGCACGACCACTGCGCGACGGTGTCATTGCCGACTATGTGGTCACCGAGGCCATGTTGCGCTATTTCATCGAAAAGGTTGCTGGCCGTCTGCGTTTGTTCAAGCCCCTGATCGCCATCAGCGTGCCTGTGGGTGTTACCAGTGTAGAGAGCCGGGCCGTGCACGACGCCGCCATTCAGGCTGGTGGGCGTGAAGCCTATCTGATCCCCGAACCACTGGCGGCTGCCCTGGGTGCTGGCATGCCCGTGGGTACGCCCACTGGCAATCTGGTGGCGGACATCGGCGGAGGCACCAGTGAAGCGGCTGTCATCTCTATGAACGGCATAGTCGAATTCGCTTCGGTGCGAACGGGTGGCGTCCGGATTGACGAAACCATCATCGGCTATGTCAAGCGCAAGTACAACCTGATGATCGGCGAGCAGACGGCCGAGGAAGTCAAAATCAAGATCGGCAGCGCTCTGCCCCCGGAGGAAGAGGAAGAGGAAGAGATGAGCATGGAGGTTAGAGGCCGGGATCAGGTCTCAGGCCTGCCCAAGACCATCCGCATCACCTCTGCCGAAGTCACCGAGGCCATCGCCGAGCCTCTGGCGTCCATTGTGGGCGTGGTCAAGGCCGTATTGGAAAAGACCCCGCCCGAGCTGGCTTCAGACGTGATCGATCGGGGTATTGTCATGACCGGTGGCGGGGCACTCTTGCGCGGGATTGACCAGTTGCTGACTAGAGCGACAGGCGTGCCCTGCTACGTTGCCGACAACCCTATGGCCTGCGTGGCTCTGGGCGCTGGCAAAGCCCTGGAAGACTATGAGGTGATCAAACGCAGTCTGCCAGGCTACTGATGTACGAACGATCTGCAATCCAAAACGGCGCATGGTCCCAACCGTTTGACCATGCGCCGTTCTGTTGCCTTGGAGCCCCTCAGCTCGCGCACCCGCTAGTCCCTCTGTAGATAATGGGTCATGTGCTGCAAGTGGATTAGAGGGTCAATGTACTGTACCTTCACGTCCGCTGGGGCCGTCACCGTGATCGGTGCATAATTAAGAATGGCCTTGATGCCAGCCTTGACCAGGTCATCTACCACGGCCTGTGCCGCACTGACCGGAACGGCGACGATGGCGATCCGGATCCCCAGCGTTTGAACCATCTCGGCGAGCGTGGCCAGGTCGCAGATTTCCGAGCGGCCGAGATGGCGGCCGATCTTCTGGGGATTGTTGTCAAACACGCAGGCCACGCGGAACCCCCGCCCCTCGAACCCGCTAAAATGGACAATAGCATGGCCCAGGTCGCCGGCTCCCACCAGGGCCATGTCCCATTCCTGATCCACCTTCAGAATGCCTTCAAGCTGATCCCGCAGGTACTTGATATCATACCCCATCCCCTGTTTGCCGAATTCGCCAAAGTGGGACAGGTCTTTACGTATCTGTGCCGAACTGATGCCCAACCGCCACGCTAGCTGCTTGGAGGCGGTGATCTCTTGTCCTTCATCCAGCAAATGATTCAGCGCCCGCAAGTAGATGGGCAGGCGTCCAACGACAATGTCCGGAACCGGCTTGGCTTCTGACACCCT
This sequence comes from uncultured Anaerolineae bacterium, assembly GCA_965370895.1. Taxonomy (GTDB): domain Bacteria; phylum Chloroflexota; class Anaerolineae; order JAAYZQ01; family JAAYZQ01; genus CBDUWJ01. The sequence continues at coordinate 6,735 of CBDUWJ010000066.1, forward strand.
CGTCTCCTCTCCGTGACCGGAATACCTTTGTGAAGGCCCTCACACAATGATACCACACTTCTCCCAGGTGTGCAAGAATCTCCAATCGACACTGGGCGAGGCAGGCTTTCGTCGGGAGCGGAGCGTGCGCAGCCGGTCAGGTCCACTGTTTTCCCACACCTTCAAGCGCTGCACCTAGTCGCCTTCAGCCTTTTTCTGCAGTTCGTACAGCCTGCTGATCGCCTCCAGCGGCGTCATGGCACTCACGTCCAACTCCCTGAGTTCTTCAAGAACGGGGCTGCCTGTGGCAAACAGGGCCAACTGCCGAACCTCGATGGTCCGCCGTGTAGAACCTGGCGCGCGGGCTTCTTCCTCCAGTTCTTCCAGAATCTCCTCTGCGCGGTGGATGACCGGTTTGGGCAGACCGGCTAACTGTGCCACGTGAATGCCATAGCTCCGGTCAGCCCCGCCGGGCACGATCCGCCGCAGGAACACCACCTTGCCTTTCTCTTCGGCGACCGCCACGTTGCAGTTGCGAATACGGGGCAACAAGTCAGCCAACTGGGTCAATTCGTGGTAGTGGGTGGCAAAAAGCGTCTTGCAGCGCAGTCGGGGATGGTTATGAATGTGCTCTACTACGGCCCAGGCGATGGAGATGCCATCATAGGTGCTGGTCCCACGTCCGATTTCGTCCAGCACCAGTAGGCTGCGAGAGGTAGCATGGTTCAGAAGATTAGCCGTCTCTACCATTTCGACCATAAAGGTGGATTGTCCAGCGCTAATCTCGTCTTGGGCGCCGATGCGCGTAAAGATGCGATCCACCAGGCCAATGAGTGCCTCGTCAGCCGGCACAAAGGACCCAATCTGCGCCATTAGTACAATGAGCGCCACTTGACGTAAGAACGTACTCTTGCCTGCCATATTCGGACCGGTGATGACCAGGATCGCCTCATCCTGGGAGAGGTGGACGTCATTAGGCACAAAGGGTTCCTCCCTCTGCGTGACTTCCACCACCGGATGGCGCCCCGCCACGATGTGTAGCTCGTCGCCGTCGGTGAGCTGGGGCCGGACGTAACGATGCATCAGTGCCACCTCGGCCAGAGAAGCGTGCACGTCCAGATGGGCCAATGCCTGGGCCACGGCCAACAGACGGCTGGCAGCGGCCGCCACCTGCTCCAGCACCTGGTGGTAGATGCGCCCCTCCAGGTCTACAATGCGCTCCTGGGCGTTGAGGATCAGCGATTCGTATTCCTTCAACTCCGGGGTGATATAGCGTTCGGCGTTCACCAATGTCTGTTTGCGGATATAGTCTTCAGGTACGCGATCGGCATTGGCTTTGGTCACTTCCAAATAGTAGCCAAAGACCTTGTTGTAGCCCACCTTCAGGCTTTTTATGCCAGTCCGCGCCCGTTCCTCCTTTTCCAGGTTGGCAACCCACGCTTTGGCGTCCCGCGACGCCGCTACGATGTTGTCCAACTCGGCAGAGAACCCCTGCCGGATGACACCCCCGGCGCTAAGGGTGGCCGGAGGCTCGTCGGTCAGGGCCTGGTCGATCAGCGTGACGACCTCCTGGCAGGCGTCCAGGGCTACCAGAGAAACGAGAAACACGCCTTCGCTACCCAGTTCCGCTACCAGATCCTGGACCTGGGGCAGTGCACCCAGGCTCTGCCGGATGCCCACCAGGTCTCGCGGTCGGGCGATACCCTGCACCGCGCGGCTGGTCAGACGCTCGAGATCGGACACCTCTTTGAGCACAGCGCGCAGTCCAGTGCGAACCGGCGTGTCGTTGTAGAGGGCCTCCACCGTGTCCAGCCGTTCGTTCAGTCGATCCAGGTCGAGCAGAGGCTGGCTGAGGCACCGGCGCAGCCGCCGCCCCCCCATGCTCGTCACAGTGGAGTCCAAAACGCCCAGCAACGAGCCCTGGACTGTGCCCCGGCGCAGGGTCTCGGTTAGCTCCAGATTGCGCCGGGTCGCTACATCCAGGGTCATGAATTCGTCCGTGGAGTAGGTACGCAGACTGGATAGCTGCCCCAGCGTTGCCCGCTGGGTCTCGGCCAGGTAGTGGAGGAGCCCCCCCGCCGCGCGCACCGCAAGCGGCAGCCCCGCCAACCCAAAGCCATCCAGGCTCGCCGCTTCGAGGTGGTCCAGCAGGGCCTGGCGAGCGGTATCCAGGTCAAATGGCCAACGGTCGTACTCGGTTACCACCAGCTCGGCCAGCGATGAGCCTGCCTGCTGCCCCCGTTGTATGATCTCTGGATCGCTCGTCACAATCTCAGCCGGGCGAAGGCGGGCCACCTCTTCGATGATGAGACGGGCCAGGTCGCGGTCCGAGAGCTGCGTTGCCGCGAACTCGCCCGTGGTGATGTCGGCGTAGGCCAGGCCGGCACGACCGCCATCCACCACCAGAGCCGCCAGGTAGTTGTTGCACCTCTCATCCAGCAGGGATGGCTCAACCACCGTTCCCGGGGTGACCACCCGCATGACCTCACGATCCACCAGCCCTTTGGCGGGCACCTCGCCCACCTGCTCGACCATCGCCACTTTGTGGCCAGCCTGGAGAAGCTTGGCAATATAGCCTTCTACCGAGTGATAGGGTACCCCCGCCAGCGGCACCCGCTGCTCCTTGCCCACCGGCCGCGAGGTGAGGACAATGTCACACGCCTGGGCGACAATCCTGGCATCGTCGTCAAAAGCCTCGTAGAAATCGCCCAGGCGAAAGAACACGATGGTATCTGGGTACTGTTTTTTGATCTGCAAGTACTGCCGGCGCATGGGCGTGGTCACTCTTGCTGCTCCTCGTTGGAATAGCAACCTGTCGG
>CBDUWJ010000067.1:0-9499 GCA_965370895.1 uncultured Anaerolineae bacterium
CGGCTGGCGTTCCAGTACCACTCTCCAATGTGGACCGGCAGCGCCCGCCCGCCAAAGATCACTTCGACGGAGCCGACGACGACGCGCACCAGGCCGGCCAGACCGGGGATGGTGCTCCGGAACGACTCGAGCACCCCCTCGCCCAGTTTGGACAGCAGGAGCTGGACCTCGCCCAGGTTGCCGAGCAGGGCGACGAACAATGCCCCTACCAGGCCGAAGAAGAGGGGTCTAGCCTGGGTTCCGTCGTCCACGAGGGGGACAACATCAGCCTCGTCAGTCGCCACCTTGCCCTTGGCCACGAGGTTGTAGGTCACGCTGAATGCCCCCATCGCCGTCATAGCGAACCAGGCCGGAATCACCAGGTTGTAAGCTACGGCGGGCACGATGCCGATCAGCTTGATCAGGGTGCCGACCATCACCTGCCCAAAGTAGTAGTAGTTCAGATAACCGCCGGCGAACCAGGGGTCGTATGGTGGGAATTCCGTGCTCCTGATCACGGCGTTGAGGTAGGCGAAATCCATCGGCTTTTCGCCGCCCTTCCAGGCGTGCCACAGGTCGGGATTGCCCCAGCGGATGAACCAAAAGAGGGCGAAGAAGGCCAGGAAAAGAACCTCGTTGACCAGGATAAGTCTTTTCTTCGTCCGCCACAGATCGGCAAGGCGGCGGCGCTGGCCGGGAAGGAGCAAAGTGACAAGAGAGCCCAGGGCGATCAACCCCAGCGCCAGCAGGATGGTGCCCCGAGTATAGCCCAGTGGGGTAAGATTGGTCAGCATCCAGGACAACCAGGCCAGCAGGAGTACGCCCACCGGACGGGCCAGAATGTAGCCTCGGTCGGCGAGTGGGTGCAGGACCAGGACCGTCAGGGGCAGCGCCGCCAGGCCCACGATGCCGATCAAAGCCAGCCAGGTGAGGGTGGGCGCCCACCAGGGTGCGTGGCGGTTGGCCAGACTGCCCCGGTCAAAGAGCGAAGCCCAGGTTCCTCCCTGCTGTTGCACCTGTCGCTGCGCTTCGCTGAGCATCAGGTTGTTCTGCTCCTGGTGGGTACGCTTCCAGCGCGCCACCTCCCGGGGGTTGAGCCAGTGTGCAATGTTGTCCCAGTCTATTCCCTCGCTGAGCATGGCCCGCACCCGATCCCGGTTGTAGTCGTCCGTCTTGCGGTAGATCAGCACCTTGGGATGGTCATAGACGGTGAATTGCTCTTCAGCCCGGTCGTCGTTGAACTCAATGCCCAACAGACGGGGGTAGGAGTGGAACTCGGCCGCTTTTTCAAAGCCCAGCTTTTCGCCAAATAGCAGATCGTAGTAGCGGGTGGTCACGGGATAGCGCATCGGCAGGCGCGGGATGGAGGTGTGGAGCCGGCCACTGCTCATGCTGATATAGTCAGCCTCATCCAGGATATCGAGTACCTCGTCCAGTTTCTGCGGTGTATCTTCGTTGTACAGCGCCAAATCCAAACCCCTGTACGGCCCCGACCCAAAAGCTATGTGACCGTCCATGTTAAAGGGCAGAGGGTCGTCAAAGTGTTCGTTGGCGATGGCCGCCCCCTTGCTGACCAAGGGTGCCCTTGTCCCTGAAGGAACATCGCCCAGTGCCCGGCTCTGGAGGTAGTAGGTCTGGCCGCCGGTAAGGGGCACGTCGGGGAAGTCGAGGATGTGGCGTTGGCCGCCGCCCTCGCCGCCAAAGATCGCTTCGATCCGGGCTTTGGCCATAACTCCTTCCCCTGGCGACTCTGATGTGATAGCCATCTCTGACGTGATGGCTATCTCGAAAGCGCCCTCGCTCGGCCCGTCAAGGCCGGTGAGGTTGTTCATCACCACGTTGCTAGCGATCAGGTCGTGGGGTGGGGTAAAGGGGGTAGTAAGCCATTTGCCGTCTGGAATGTAGACGTGCGTCGAGGGCAGAGGGATCTGCAACTGGCCAGTTTCACCGCCCGCGGTGCGGGTCTGCAGGGTGGCGCCTGTTTCTATGTTCTCGTACATCCAACGGGTGGCCAGCACCCGTGTCACGGGTTCGCGGTAGATTTGGACAAAGGCCCAGGCCCAAGCCAACGTACCGGCCAGCACGAACACCGCCAGCGCCCCGGCCAAGGCCTTGGCTCCCCAGCGTCTGCCCCGGGCCCAGTCCCAGGCGCTGACCACCAGATAGGCGGCAAACATCGCCAGGAAGGGATAGATAGGCAGGAAGTAGCGGATAGACTTGACGTACTGCATGCCCTGCCACAGAAAGGTCAGCAAAACCCAGGCCAAGGGGATAAGGACCAGATCTGTGGTGAGCGTATGACGGAGGGACGCGTCCCGGAGGGACGTGGCCGAACCATCCCCGATATCCGATTCCCCATTCTTAGACTGGGAGGCACGGCGGCGCCAGGCGCGGACAAGCTGAAACGCGACCAGACCCACACCGAGCCAGGCGGCGATGCCTAGCGGAACGCCCAGCCCCCAGAGGACCATGTTCTCGAGGGGATAGAGCCAGGGCGTCCGTCCGGTCCACTGCCGCCCCCATGGCAGATCTGCCTTGCCCGTCTGCTGGGCACCAGCCGAAACAATGTCGGCAATCCACTGGGGGTTGGGCATGACGATCGCGCGGACAGGCTCGGGGAGTTTCTCAAAGGCGCGAAAGCGCTCCCCCCAGGGCGAGGGAACCGAGTCCCAGCCGTCGTAGTTGGGACCGGCCCAGGCGTAGGGCTGGGCCACGCGAAAGACGGCAATGGCCACGAAAGCCGCCAAGATCAGCCCGCCAGCAGCGCGCAGGAAGGCACGGCTGGGGCTATGGCCCTCGCGTACCTGCCGCCGTACCCAGATCCACGCACCCAGGGCAACGACCGCCGCCAGGAGAAAGACACTCACCTTGCAGGCCAGCGTCAGACCCATGCTGACGCCCAGGGCCGCAAAGGCAGGCCAGCCCTGGCCTTCTGCCACGTCCAGAGTGAACCAAACGGTCAGGCCGACGAAAAAAGTGAGGAGAGTATCTACGGAAAAGTAGTGGGAACCCTGAATGTTCAGCACTGCCAGGGCCAGCAGGAAAGAGGCAATTAGCCCTACGCGCCAATCGAACAACCGGCGAGCCAGGAAAAAGAGGAGGAGCACAGAGCCCAGGTCAAACAGCCCCGACAGGACCCGACCCACGAGGTGGATCTGATCGTATCCAGTCAAGCTGGCACGCATGGCAGCCGGCCGCAACTCGGCGTACGCCGCCAGGAGCGGGTCCAGTTGCGTGGCCACAAACTTGGTCAGGAACAGGGGCAGCGTGCCGTAAAAGTATACCGTGTTGGCGTTGCGAGGGTTGAGGGGCGAGTGGCTGGTGTCAAAGTACTCACTGGGACTGGCTGGCCACTGGATGGCGGTGACGACCATGGCCGTGTGTCGCTCGTCGGGGTGGATGTGATAGGTACCCTTGTCCCAGTTGACATTGTAGAAGCGGAAGGCAGCGCCCACCACCAGGATGGATATCAAGGCCAACAGGAGTCCCACTTTGCGGGTGTGGCTGTGGCTTTCGGAATTGTGTGATGTCACCATAAGCAAGTTGCAAACCCGTCGGTCCTGCCCTTTTCAGAGCCGTAGTATAGCATTTTTCAGACGGCGGTGCAATCTCTTGCGTTCCATTCACCACAACGCCAAGAGGGACCCCGCCGTTGCGCAGTTGACAGCGACTTGCGGACAAGTCGCCTGCAACCGCACGGAGTTCCGGAAGAACTCCGTCGTGGCAGGGGCCCCTCTGTACCTGGTGGGCGAAACAGGGCTTGAACCTGTGACCTCTTCGGTGTAAGCGAAGCGCTCTCCCATCTGAGCTATTCGCCCATTGCCTGGTGATTATACCCGGAAACAGGGCATGTGTCAATTGACACAGCCGTTGTTCCATGCTATTCTCTTCATAGGCTCTCTGTCGTGTGCTCCCCCACAACACGCGTTGGAGGCGAGCAGACAATATCATGGGCCGGGGAACGGCGTTCCGGCTTGGAGATTGAACCATGGAGATTACCTGGTATGGCCATGCCTGTTTTCGGCTGAGCGAGCGTGGAGTGGCGATCGTCACCGACCCGTTTGGGGAGGATATGGGTTACGCCCGGCCGCGCATCCGCGCCGATGTGGTCACCATCAGCCACGATCATCCCGGTCACAACAACCGGATAGGATTTCGCGGTGGTCCCAGGTTCTTCGATGGGCCGGGGGAGTACGAGGTCAAAGGGGTGTTCATCACCGGTATCGCCGCCTACCACGATAGCCGCAGCGGCGCGGTCCGGGGACGAAACACCGTCTTTCTCTTTGACTTTGATGGCGTGACCGTCTGTCACCTGGGCGATTTGGGCCACGTGCCCACTCAGGCGCAGATAGAAGCCCTCAGTGATGTGGACGTGTTGCTCATCCCTGTGGGCGGACTGCACACTATCGACGCCCCGAAGGCAGCCGAAGCAATCACCCTCGTCGAGCCACGGCTGGTGATCCCCATGCACTACAAGACGCCGATGGAAAAGGCTCGACTGCACAAGGTAGACAAGTTCCTCAAGGAGATGGGCCTGGCACCCATACCGCCACAACCGGAGCTGAAGGTTACAAAATCCTCGTTGCCACAGGAAACCCAAGTCGTCCTACTCGACGTACCCCCGCGCTCGGGGGGCGGCAACTAGGCAGGTTCAGACATCGCAGGTTTCCAAGTCTTCCTATCACCTCCTGTGAGCCTGCCGGACTGCTTGTTCCTGAGCCATCTCCTCCTGCTTGCGCCATTGGCCAATCTGATGACCCTGGCTGGCCAGTCGATCCAACAGGGGATGCAAAGCCGGATCCACCCGACCAGGTGGGGCGTTTTCCAGGGGAGTGCCTGGCAGGGGCATGAAGGTGTGCGTATGGATGACTGCGCCGGATTCCACCAGGTCCTCCATCAGGCGCAAGGTGGCAGCCACGTCGTCGGCACCCTCGCCCGGCAGGCCAAAGATCAGGTCCACGATGGGCGTCATTCCCCCGCTGATGATTACGTCAGCGGCACAGTATACATCGGCGACGGTGTGGCGGCGATGTAGCGCCCGCAGCAGCCGGTCGGACCCGCTCTGCGCGCCAAAGATGAGGCTGTCGTTCCCACAGTAACGGCCTACCAACGCTATCGCCTCCGGCGTCACCGTCTCGGGCCCTACCTCCGAGGGGAAGGTGCCAAAGTAGACCCTCTCCTTGCCCACCAGGGCAGCCATCTCCCGTAGCAAGCGCTCGATAGCGGCCAGGTTCACCGTGCGCCCGTTGTCCTCCGACTGGTAGGCAAAGGCGTTGGGGGTAACAAAGCGGAGGTAGCTGTAGCCCCGCCCCACGGCCCGCTGTACCCACATCACCACACTCTCTACCGACCGGTGGCGCATCTTGCCCCCAAAGAGGAATGAGGTCTGGCAAAAGGCACAGGCACAGGGGCAGCCCCGCGTGATCTCGATGGGACTGAAACGACTGTGCTCGATTCCCATAGGGGGATAGGCGTCCAGATCTACCGGGCGAGGGCGAGGACCGTGGACCAGGCCCCCGTCGGCGGTCAGTGTGGCAACACCCTGCAGCCCGACCAACGACCGGCCGGCGAAATGGCACTCCAGCAGGGTGGGTAGTGCCAGCTCCCCTTCACCGATGACCACAGCGTCAATTCCCAGTCCCAAGACCTCGGCAGGCCGGGCGGAAGGATGGGGGCCGCCGGCGACAACAAGAGGAGCAGGATGCAGCGTGCGCAGATCCGCCACCAGGGCGGTCGCCGCTGGCAGGTCGGCGGTGGCGAAGGAGAGAGCAACGATCAGACAGTCGGTGCCGATCGCCAGGGCGCGTAGGCGCGGCATCAGCCGCTCATCCTGCCACAGAAAGCGCAAGGGCAGCGCGTTGGTACGCGGGTCCGCCTCCAGGGCGCCGGTGAGGGCGGCGATGCTGTTCAGGTTATGTTTGTTGGCGACAAAGGCCAGGGTCGGCATGGCCCCATTATAGCAGAGGGGGAGAGGCTGTCAAGCGCCTATCCCAAACCTGTTTCGTGCCTTCTGCCCCAGCCACACCAGGCCATAAACAACCAATAGCAGCCCCGGTGTCATGAGCGCCCTGATTTCCTGCGGGGCATCCTGCCGCACGGCGGAGAAGGTCAACGCCACCGTCGCGCCGATCCATAGGACGGCGATGGTCAAGTCGAAAGCAGAAAGCTTCCTCCGCTTGAGAGACACTCGCTCCGCCCTGGCGGCGGCACCGGTCTGCAAGCAGGCCGCCGGCTTGCCAGACTGGCCGCCGCGCAGACTGAAGGCGATGGCCCCCGTGGGGCATTCGTCGGTGCATCTGAGACAGCGGATGCAATTCAAGCTGCGCACTTCGCCGTGGGCGGCGAGTTCGCCCATCACATCCACTTCCATGTCGCAACTGCGGTTGCACTTGCCACAAGCCAGGCATTCGCCGTTCACCAAGCGCACCTTGCCCGGACTCACAGTGCTGAATATCTTGAGCAACGCACCGATGGGGCACAGGTAGCGGCACCAGGCCCGCCGCCCAAAGACAAAGAGCAGCACCGGACCAAACATGATCAGTGTTATCACAATGGATATGCCGGTCTGCTGCCCACCCCAGGGCTCGACGTCGGCCAACTGGACAGTGAACGTGGTCGGAAAACTCTGGAGCCAGTTCGCCACCAGGGTGTTGTAGACCTTGATGGCAAGAGCCACAAAGGGGATCGCACCCAGGTAGAGCAGCACCCGGCGCGGAATCTTGATTCTCAGCTTGTCGCCGATGCCCCACTCGACGAGTTCCAGGTAGCCGCCGAACCAGCAGAACCAGCCGCAGAAGGCCCGCCCGAAAACCAGGGCCGTTACAAAGACCAGCAACCAGAAGACAAACCCGGCGTTGATCACCCCCCGCGAGAGTCCGGAAAAGAGCGCCTCGATCCCGATGCTGCCCACGGCGTGGATACCCAGGGCATACCAGGTGAGAATATGCACAGTCACCAGCAACATGAGAAAGACTCGGCTCAGCGTGCGCAGCGTTTGCACGTTCACCTTGCTCGGGGATTTCAGGATATCCTGCACTGACTTTCCCCCTCCGTGTGAGTGCGTTCCTCAGAGTTCAGCCATGGGCAGGGTGAGGGAAAACCGCGTTCCCTGCCCAACCTGACTTTCTACCTCTATCCGCCCGCCGTGGGCCTCCACCAGGCTTCTGGCGATGGCCAGGCCCAACCCACTTCCGGCACCCCTCTCGTGGGAGCGGGCTGGGTCGCCGCGCCAGAAGCGGTCGAAAACGCGCGGCAGGTCCTCGGGGGCGATGCCCTCGCCCGTATCCGCGACCCACAATTGCAGCCAATCGCCCTCGCGCACCAGAGCCGCTCCCAGGGACACTCTGCCTCCGGGGGGCGTGTGGCGCAGGGCGTTGGCTACCAGATTGCCCAGCACCTGTCCCAATCTTTGCGGGTCGGCGAGAAGAGGAGACAATGGCTCGACTGTGTCCATAGTCAGGCTGATCCCGGCCTCATCGGCCTGGCAGGCAAAGGCATCACACACATCGGCCAGGAGTTGGGGCACACCCAGCGGCTGGAGGTCCAGGGGGAGCTGGCCGGCTTCGGCCAGGGTCAGCAGGCGCAGGTCGTCCACCAGGCGGCTGAGCTGGCGCGTCTCGTCCAGCACCAGGTCCAGGTGCTCCGGTGTGGCTTGATATACCCCATCACGTAGGCCCTCGAGATTGCCCTGGATGACGGTCAACGGCGTGCGCAGTTCGTGGGCGACGTCGGCGAGCAGTTCGCGGCGCTGCCGGTCGGCGGTCTCGAGGGCCTGGGCCATGCGGTTGAAGGAGCGGGCAAAGTGCTGGAACTCGCGGCTGCCCTCCACCGGCACCCGGGCCGACAGATCGCCCGAAGCCAGGGCATCGGTGGTCCTCATCGTCTGGCTCAGGGGCGCGGTAAAGCGCCGGGAGGCCAGAGAGCCTACCAGGCGCAGAGCGATGGCGAGCAGGATGGCCACGCCCACCAGCGGGATGATAAAGACAAAGGGGCGAGGCTCGTGGCTGGGGGCCTGCCGAAAGAAAAACATGGCCCCGGCCGCCAGGGCGGCCAAGACACCGCAACCCAACAGCACAAAGAGGCCAAATATCAGGGCAAAGCGGAGAAAGAGATGTTCACCGCTGGGATAGCGCTCGCCTTCGACCCTTCTGTGTTTCGGCCAGGGAGCCAGCGGACGGCCATCTTCCCAGCCTTCCCAATCTTCCCAATGTTCCTTGTGCCGCCAGGGGGGAGCGTGGTGGGGCCAGCGCTTCTTCCTCATCTCAGCCTCAACAGCCCACAAAGCGGTAGCCCACGCCGTAGACGGTCTGGATGTAGCGGGGCTGGCGAGGATCGGGCTCGATCTTGCGCCGCAGGTTTTTGACGTGAGAATCCACGCTCCGGTCGTAGCCGTCAAAGGCTACGCCGTGGATGGCCTCCAACAGTTGCTCCCGGCCAAAGATGCGCCCAGGCTGGCGGACCAGCGTCGCCAGCAGTTGGAACTCGGTGGGCGTCAAGTCTACCGGCTCACCAGCGACCGTCGCCGTTAGCGCAGCAGTGTCCAGCTCCACGTCGCCCGCGCGGACCGCCGTCGCCGGCCCCAATTCGCCATTGACCCGGCGCAGGGTGGCGCGGACGCGTGCCACAAGTTCGCGGGGGCTGAAGGGCTTGGTCACATAATCATCAGCGCCCAGCTCCAGCCCGACGATTCGGTCCGCCTCCTCCACGCGGGCAGTGAGCATGATGATGGGCACGCCGCTCTCCTGGCGCAGGCGGCGACAGACGTCCAGGCCGTCCACGCCCGGAAGCATCAGGTCGAGGACGATGAGGTCCGGCCGGTCCCGGTGAGCCAACTGGAGCGCTGTGGCGCCGTCGCAGGCGGTGAGCACGTCAAAGCCAGCGCGCTCCAAATAGTCGCGCACCAGCTTGACGATCCGGACTTCGTCGTCCACCACCAGGATGGTTCGGGCCATAGTTATCCCCCATCGCGTTCCGGCAGAATCTGCCCTATGAATCCACGCGCTTCACGAACTCAAAGACCTTCCCATGCTGCGTCTGCAGGAAGAACAGACCTTGTGCGCTCATCGTCTCCAAAAGCCCGTCCCTGTCCATGTGATCAGGTAGCACTGAGAGGCGTCCATCGAGTTTCAGAACCCGATGCAGCTCCTGCAACAATGCCGGCTTGTCGGGTACTGAGTGGAGTACGTCGTACAGTAGAATGGTATCTACGCTGTTGTCTGGCAGTCCTGTGGTTCTATCGGAGCGGATGGTCTTGATATTGCTGAGTTTCCGCCTTGTGGCCCTTCTCTCGACTGCATCTATGGCCAAGGGATGTACGTCCAGCGCGTACACAACCCCGTCGTCACCCACGATCTGAGCCGCAGGGAGGCTGAAGCTCCCTATGCCACACCCAAAGTCCAGGACAGCCTGGCCCCTTCTCAGGCCAGCATCTACCAGCCTCTCGCGCGGATCTTGAAGTCTCTCCCGCAGATTAAGCCACAAAGCCATGCCTCGAAAGGCCATGTTCGACATCGATCCATTT
>CBDUWJ010000068.1:0-9412 GCA_965370895.1 uncultured Anaerolineae bacterium
ACCAGGTCAGCCCCCTTTGCCAGCGCGGCGATCACCTCTTCCATGCGCTGCGAGCCCATCAAGTCGGCAGGGTTGGGTGGCAAGGGACCGCTGGTCAACACGGACAGGCCCTCAATACCGGTGTCTTGCAAGGGCGGCAAAGCCAGCGCTGTCTCGTCCTTCATCACGGTCGTTAGCCCCGTCTCGTTGCCCAGCCCAAAGATCTCATCAAGCGCGGGGCGCCGCAGATCGGCGTCCACCAGGACGACCTTGCGCCCTGCCTGGGCCGATACCACCGCCAGATTGGCCAGCGTCGTGGACTTGCCTTCGCCCACTCCGGCCGAGGTAAAAACCAGCGTCTTGAATGCTTGTCCTAAACTCGCAAATTCGAGGTTGGTCCGCAGCGTGCGATACGCTTCGCTAACGGGCGAGCGCGGTTCGGAAATGGTAATCAGTTCGCTTAGCTTCTCATTCATGGGTCGCCCCGCTTGGTCGTTGTTCATTGGAGATTGGCCATTTACAGCAAGCCGACGACCAGGGCACCCAGGCCAGCCCCGATCACCAGACCCACCAGGAAAACCAGCAGCCAACCGGGTTCGATCCAGGCAGGCAGCCACCGTTTCGACTGACCACCAGCTCTGGACTCACTCCCGGCCGGAATAACACCCAACACGGTGACACCCACCGTCTTTTCCGCATCGGCGGCTGTGTACAGGACGTCTGATTGCAGCCATTCCAGAAAAAGGACTACGACGCCACCCGCGATGGCCCCAAAAATGAACCCAGCCAGCATGTTGAACTTGATCTTGGGTGAGGTAAGCGGAACGTCGCGGATGTCATCCACTTTTTCGACATAGATGCGGTCGCGTTTGTCCTGTTCGCTGTTCCATTGCCTCCGCTCTTCCACGAACACGTCGGCCAGCGTTTGGGCCATCAGTCGTGCCTCTTCCGGATCGTGGCTTTCGGCTTGGAGGGTGATGCTCAGGTTGGCGGCGTCATCGCTTGCGTCCAGGTTCGCCAGAAAGTCGTAGGTAGACATGTCGAGCTGGGCGCGATTGATTGCGTCTTGCGTCATGCGGTGGCTCTTGATGTTGAGCACATAATTGCGCAGCAGGTCTTTGGTGGCCTGGCTCAGGCCCCAGTCAGCCCGCGCCGGATTTACGCTGAGCTGGATGGTGGCTTTGTACGTTTCCGATATGAGCAAGCTGACGCCCAGCGCTGCCAGGGTGGCCACCAGTGCCACGAATATGATGATCCAACCGCGCTTGCGCACGATGTTCCAGTACTCACGAAACTCCACACTTGCCTCCCCGGTCAGCCTGAATCAGAGCTGTGACCACAGAACCCAGGCAGATGTCGTGTTTTGGCTGCCCAGTGCTGGGTGCCGATTGGAAGCTGGGACATTGGTATCACCAGCCGCACGGTGTCGTGTACTGCCTCATCCGCAAACGATTGCGCCACATCGCGTGCGAGCAAGACCAAGTTCGTGCCAGTTCGCCAACGCTCAGCATATTCGCCACCCGTTTCCATGGTTGAGTTGCGCACAACAATGAAGAACTGGCTCAAGTCCGGCAATTGTAACACGGAACCTCCAAGTTCCCAAATTCCAGCGGGATCAGGATCGTTTCTTCTTGCGCCAAACACGCGACTCCCGGGGAATCTCACCCAGGACGCGTGCGCCCAGGGACTCTAGGTCCGCGCGGTCGCGGACTGTATCGTCTAGGTAGTCCCACAAGAAGGCCAGGGCCACACCCGCCACCAACGCCACGAACAGCCGAGCGGGCAGGTCCAGCTTGTCCTTGAGACTGCGGCCCACCTGCCCGATTCCCGGCCCGTCAATCAGCACCGCTTTGGCCTCGACGCCGGCCAGTTGGGGAAAATAGGCCGCACCACCATCTTCAACGACTGCTCCCACCACCTCGGCGATGGCCTGGGCCTGGTCACGGTTGCCCCAGGTGATGTTCACCGTCATGATGCGGTGTTCCCTGCTGGCAGAGAGGGTGCCCGCCGGGACACCAAAGCCGACCTGCTCGCTGATGCGCGCTGCAAAGTCGCCGCCCTTGAGCACCTCGCTCAGATCATCGGCCAGATACTCCGATGCCAGCCAGGCATCCGACCGTCCTTCGCCAGAAACAGCGCTCACCGGCTCTCCGCCCTCAATGCCGACGGCAAAGCGCATGGTCACCTGATACAATGTTGCTGGGGCCTGGTAGGTGACCAGGCTGATCACCAGGACGATGAGCGGCAGTGCAGCGACTAGCCACCATCGCCGCTGGATGATGTGCCAGTACTGTCGTAGCTCCATGAGCTCCTCAATTCCTTCTCAATGAACGTTCGCATCTGTGCCTTGAACACCTTTGCGTCAAATCGCTCGGCATGCGCCCGGATGGTCGCGGGGTCGAACGCCGTTTCATCAAAGCGGCGGACGGCGCCAGCCAGGGATGCAACGGTCTGTTCCTGAAAAAAGACCCCCGTGACATCCTCCACGACCGTGTCCAGCGCGCCTCCTCCGGCAAAAGCGATCACCGGCCGCCCGGCGGCCATGGCCTCCACTGGCGTTATGCCAAAATCTTCCAGACCAGGAAAGACAAACGCTCGACAGCGAGCCAGCAATGGGCCCAGCTCTTTGTCCGGCACCCGGCCCAAAAAGCGCACGTTCGGTGCGGCTATAGCCTGCAGAGCGGCTCGGTCGCGGCCATCCCCCCCGATCCACAGAGGCAATCCCAACTCGCCAAAAGCCCGCACGGCCAGGTCGATGCGCTTGTACGGTATCAGCCGCGAGACGATGAGATAGTAGTCGTCGTGATGCTCAGTAGGAGTGAACCTACCAGTGTCCACCGGTGGGTAGACGACCGCCGACTCGCGGCCGTAGAACCGCCGGATGCGCCCTTGAACCTCATCAGAGATGGCGACAAAAGCATCCACTCGCTCTGCCGCTGCACGCTCCCACCGTCGCAGCCAACCCAAGAACGGCTTAACCAGGAGCCGGCCTGCCTCGCCCACGTGTTCCCGATCGACGTAGGCCTTGAAATCCCACACAAAGCGAGTCGGGGTCAGGCAGTAGCAGACGTGTCGCGTCTCGGGCGGGGTCTTTACCCCTAGGCAGAAGGCGCTCTTGTTAGAAATGACCAGGTCATAGCCACGCAGATCCAGCCCACCAAAGGCCAGCGGATAGAATAACAAATACAGCTGATGGTGGCGGTATATGCCCGGTAAACGATCCATCCACGTGGTGCGGATGTCCCAGGCACGGTAGGCGGCCGGCATGGCCTCCGGCCAATAGATCGATGTGTATATTGGCGCCTCGGGGAACATCTCCACCAGCGCCTCCAACACCCCCTCAGCCCCGCCCATTTGGTTGAGCCAATCGTGGACAATGGCGACTTTCAAGGGTTCTTCACAGCCAGAGACGCTTGAACTACCACAGGATTCCTCCTACCTCCCCTGATCGAGCCAAGTATACCAGAAAGCTGCTAAAATGACAACAACCTTGCCGGACCCTTTCGGTGTCCTACGGCAGGGTGAAGGTCGCCACGTTGTTACCCCGGTGGCTCTCCGGGTAGACCCCCTGTGCATCCTCGGGGTTGATGGTGAACGTGAGTGTGCCCCCTGGTGTCCAAAGATAGCCCACACGGATGGCCGCTACGCCCAGGCCATCCCCCTGGACCAGGGGGATGGAATCGGTGATTTCACGACCGGCCTCGTTTTTGATGCGGATGGGCACCATGGCCGCATCCCGTGTCCCCTGGTTGTGCACAGTGACGAACACAATCGACGGTTCAGGCGTGTCGATGTCAGCGGTACGGATGCTGAAATCATAGTCTTCCAGGCTGCTGCTCGAGGGGATGACCATCCCAGGTGGCAGACCAGCGCTAACCGCCACATGGTTGTTCTCAAAGTCATCCTCTGGCAGCCCGTCTGTCCATCCCTTGGGATTGACCTGGACATCCAATGACTCCCCCTGCTGGAAGGGGCGATCCGTCTCCACGTACACCTCGGCCGTGCCGCCGCAGGGCGGAATGGCAGGCGTGTAGGTAATGCCGGTCAGGCGATCGCCCATGACGACCACTGGCAAATTGTACACGGCGCGGTTCCCCAGATTGTGGACCCGCACCAGAACGCGTTGCCGGTCCGGCTCGGGCAGTACGTCGGTAGGACCGACCTCCACGTCCGTCCGGGCGGGGCAGAGATCGCTGTGATAGGCATCAAAGGGATCTACCATCAACTCCAGGACTGCGATGTTGTCGCTGGTATCGGCCTCGGGATGGTTCGTGATCGGGGACTGCCAGACTTCAGGAAGCCGATTGACCTGCACCAGGAGCTGGTGCTCACCCCCGGAGAGGTTCCAACTTACAGGCACTTCCACCAGTAGGGATTGGCTGGCGGGCAGCGTCACGGTCACCCTCTCCAGAAACGATACGTAGCCAATCGTCTCCTGCCTGGCAGAAATCAGAAACAGAACGGGCACATTCACGACAGGGACGTCGCCGTGATTTTGGATCACGGCCGTGATGCTGAAGGGGAAACCTGCACGCAGGGGCAGCGGTTCGACGGTAACCTCTTGCTCCACCAACGTGATATCTACAAGGGGCACAGGCGGTGTGGAGTTCTCAACGGCAGGTGTTTGCGTCACGGCAATAGCCAAAGTACCTTCAAAGGGGGGCTCAGTCGCTCGGTTGTTGCCCTCACCGCGGCCACAAGCAATCAGCAAAGACAACAGCAACAGCGCTACAGGGGCCAACCAGCGCCTCATGCCTCCAAGGGAATGACTCCGGGTGTGCTGGGGTGGGCCACCACCCCCCTGGGACGGCAATGCAAAATGTAGATCAGCCATGTGCCTGTGGAGTAGCCGCTGGCTGGATCCAGATGGAGGGACGCAGGATAGCGCAGTTCGGCCGGTCACTGGCTAGGCGCGACGGCCGGGCTGAACACGGTGACACGAAAGGTATAGGCGCCCGGAGCATTCAGAATGTCCGCCGGCGAAATCTGGTATTGCTCCTGGCAGAGACTGGCCAGAATGTCAGGCGTCACCCGGAGGACAGATACGCCGCGAGCTGGCAAAGGGCCTTTCGCAGCCAGCCCGAAACGATAATCGCCCGTCGGCCCGCTGATCTCCAGATCGAAGCGGATGGTGTCCGCGCTCTGAAACCGGTCGTTCTCGATGGGAACCGTGATGGTGAACAGATCGCCGGGCTGTATATGCCGAGGCCCGACAAAGATCTCGCCCACACCTGCCTCTTCAGGGCGGGTCTGTAGCGACAAGGCCAGGCGGCTAGTCAGTGGCAGATTGGCTCGCTGCTCGTCCGATGGGATTGGAATGCGTACCAACACGGTGAACAAGCCAACCAGCAATAGGATTACGGCTACCACACCGGCCATCACCCGGGCGACCCGCACGGGATGGTGTGGCCATCTTGGATGCGGTACATCGCCTTCTACCGCCCGGATGACCCTCCTGTTGGCATCGGGGGACGGTTGTAGGTGCTGCACCGAGGCCGATAGCGCCTGCCTCAGCCAGCGTTCGAAGGCAAGCCGGTCGCCCAGTTCGTCGGCACAACGTGGGCACGCGGCCATGTGCTTCTCCAGGCGCTGACGCTCGCGTTGGCTGAGCTGATTATCCAGATAGTCGTCCATCAGATGGCTCGCGAATTCACAAGTCATGGTGCCACCCTGTTTGACACAATCCGTTGTTCACCCTGCCCCTCTTGGTCGGCCAGCAGCCTCTTCAGGCGCTGGCGAGCCGTATGCAAGCGCGAACGCACCGTGCCGGAGGGGATATTGAGCGTATGCGCAATCTCTTCGTTGGAAAACCCGGAATAGTAGCGTAGAATCACCACCAACCGGTGCTTCTCGCCCAGGGAGTTGACGGCCTCCAGGATCTCGCCGCGCTGCTCGCCTCGCATCACCAGTTGATCCGGTTGCGCCTCCAAGTCGGCCGTGATCGGCGGGGCGGGGCTGGGCCAGGGAAGAACCTGATACCACTTGCGCCGCATCCGCGAGCGACAACGGTTCACGGCAATGCGATACAACCACGCTTCAAAGCTGGCGCCTTTTCGGATTTCAAAGCGTGGCAAGGCCCGGAAAGCCCGAACAAAGGTCTCCTGCATCATGTCTTCGGCATCTTGCTCATTGCCCATTATCAGGAAACAGAGGCGATAGACATAATTCTGATGCCGCCGAATCAGGGCTCCGGTGGCCAGTTCATCCCCTTTTTGGAAGCGGCGGATCAACGCCTCCGTTTCCATGCCAACGCCCGCCTCTTCAGTGCGGGGTTTGGTTTCAGCCAACGGCTTCACCCTGACCAACGCTCTCGCGCTCTGAAATGTTCACCAGGCACCGTCTGCACAGTCGCCGACCGGGATCGAGATATGCAGCCCGGCTCTGAGCGGGATGATAGGGGCTCCCCGCCTCCTCAGGGCTGGGCCGCTCCTTCACCATCAAGCATACCACAAAGGACAGGCGCTGTCAACGCCCAAAGAGCCCCAACCTATTGCTTGCCCAGGACCCAGAAACTATACAGGCCATCGAGATCCTGACCGGATACTGATTCGGCCACGCGCAGGAAATCATCGGGTGTGGCAATCCGCCAGCGGTAACGGTCGACGTACTCGCGCAGGACAGCCTGGTATGTGTCGTCGCCCAGCTTCTGGCGCAAAGCCTCAAAGAACAGCGCAGCTTTGGCGTAGACGATGACTTCATACTCTTTACCAAACGCCGCAGACGGCTGGTTCAGGACGGCGTCATACCCATTCTCCACCGCCCCCTGGTAGGGTACCAACCAACGCTGGTTGATGAGGGTATTGGCCCGGGCCTGGCCATACACCTGGCGGTAGTAGAGCGCGATCGAGTACTCTGCTAACCCTTCGTCAAGCCAGGGGACGTTGATCTGGTCGTTGCCGACTTGGGCGTACCACCATTGATGCGCAATCTCATGCGCCAGCCGGTTCTCCAACTCGGCACGCCGTTCGCGGTAGAGGTCCTGGCCAATAAGATTCAGACCGGGGTACTCCATCCCGTAATGCTCCAGCGGCGCCTCGGCCACGGCCATCTCTGCAAAGGGATAGGCGCCGTATGCATCTGCATACACCCGCAGGGCGGCTGCCGCTGTGCTCAGCGCTGCCAGGCCTGCCGCCTCGTCGCCTGGCAGATAATAGGTGCGCACGACAGTACCACCGGCCGTCGTTTCCCCTACGAGATAATCGGCACTGGCCAGCCAGGCAAACTCGCGCAACGGCCCGCCGGCGATGTGATAGGTGCGCGCCGAGTCTGACCCGTGGTAGCCGCTGCCAGAGTCGGCGCCATCCTTGTTCAGTGTGTCGCCTAGTACGGAACCAGTGGCAACTACGGTCAAAGTCGGCGGCACCGTCAGCGTTACCTCGTAGAGTGCTGCGTCGGCAAAGACGGCGTCGCCCTGGAGCGGAGCCAGATCTTCATGCCATGTCGAGCCAGATCCGCCGAGTCCCACCGAACCGTCGTGGACGGCCAATAGGGGGTAGGCATCGGGCAGGCTCCAGATGCCCTGACTGTGGCCAAACAGAACGTAGCCCTCGGTGCGGTTCGGGATTTCGATGTCAAAGGTAAGGCTGATGGTGACGCTGGCCCGTGGTGGCAAGGGCTCGGTCAGGGGAATGACGAGTGACGTGTCGCCAGCGCGGAGCGAGGACGTGCCGCGTTGGCCATCCACCCATACCGGACCAATGCCCATCAGGCCGCCGTATCGGGGCAGGTTGGGGTAGAGGCGGAAGACGATCTCTTCCAGGTCCTGGTCACTGCGATTAGGGATCGTGACCTGTTGCCTGCCCACCAGCCGTCGCTCTGCCACGTCCAGGTTCAGGGTCAGGTGGTATTCGGGCAGTGGCCCAGCCTCCTCCACGCCGAGAACGGTAGGCCGTCCCGGCGCGGCCTGGTCAAGCGCCGGTGCTTCGCGCCCGCCCGGGCTCTGTAGCGGACCGCAGGAGCTCAGCCCCCCTACCAACACCACCCAGATGATCATCCACAGCCGAAACCATGGTCTCATAGCCACTCACCACTCAGCCTGATTGAGAATCGGCGCCAGGGTTTCCACGATTTGCGTGTGGGCCAGACCGTTGCTGGCGATGAGCCCCTTGCACTCGATCACGTCGGGCTTGTTGTAGACCAGCGGCTCACCGCAGAGGTTCGTCAATACACCGCCAGCCTCCAGGAGCAGGGCGTGCGGCGCACAGAGGTCCCACTCCTTGGAGACCGTCGTCGCCAGGTAGAGATCGCACGCACTGCGCGCCACCAGCCCCACCTTGACGCCCACGCTGCCCACCCGGTTCACAGACTCGATGCCCAGCGCCTGCCGGGCAACGTCTACGAATTCCGAATAATGGGAGCGGCTGGCTACCAGGCACATGCGGGCCGGATCGGCCTCGCTTGAAACGCGCAATTCTGTGGTCTGGCCATTGTAGATCTGGTAAGCGCCATGGCCTTGAGCAGCATAGAACAGCCGTCTCTTGGCAGGCTGGTGAACCACGCCCAGCATCGGCTGGCCGCCCACTGCCAGGGCAATCTGCACCGCAAACTCGCCCGTCTCGGTGATGAATTCGGTGGTGCCATCCAGCGGGTCCACGATCCAGACCCGCTGCTTGCCCAGCCGTGACAGGTCGTCGTCCGATTCCTCGGTGAGCAGGCCATCGTCGGGAAAGGCGGCACGCAGGCCAGCGGCGATAAGGTCATCTGCGGCTTGATCGGCAATGGTAACCGGTTCATCCCCGGCTTTGTGATTCACGGACACGCCAGTCTGGTAGTAGCCCATGATCGCCTCCCCGGCCTCATGCGCCAAGCGCAGGGCGATGTCGAGTTCGTGTTGGAAGTCGCGAGATGTCACCTTGGTTCCTCCTGGACATACGGGTTTCGTGAGTGGCTCACACCACCGTCATTGTGGGTCAAGGCACTCCGCTCCACCATACTTCCCATTGGGCAATGCCTCCTGATCGGCGCCGGGCTCTGCCGGGTGATCTTGCGGATGTGCTAGCACCTCCGACCCATCAATCTGCAAAGATCTCTCGTCCGCTACCCAGGGTGGAGCATGGGCTACTGAGATTGTAACACCGGCCTCGAGCTTTGTCAAACGGAGACATTTGAGGTATAATCAGTCTGTCGCGCCCATTGAATCGCACAGAAAGAAGGGGGTAACATGATAGATCGGAAAAAACTAGAT
This sequence comes from uncultured Anaerolineae bacterium, assembly GCA_965370895.1. Classification (GTDB taxonomy): domain Bacteria; phylum Chloroflexota; class Anaerolineae; order JAAYZQ01; family JAAYZQ01; genus CBDUWJ01. The sequence continues at coordinate 9,164 of CBDUWJ010000068.1, forward strand.
GTTCCCAAAGCGGTAAGCGGCAGGCCTATCACCAATCGTGGCGTGCATATTCAACCCTTTGGCCATCATGGAGACTGGCTGAACAAGGCTCCCTACTGGGCGGACCTGATGGTGAGTATGGGCATGTCGTGGGCCATCCTCATCACTGATGGCGATTCCGTGCGCCAGACGCACCATGGCTTGAACCCCCTAACGGTGCTCCTGGATGCCGGCATCATTCCCATCATCCGCGAACAGAAGCAGTACCCC
>CBDUWJ010000069.1:0-9391 GCA_965370895.1 uncultured Anaerolineae bacterium
GGAGCAAGCCACGAAGCAGGTCCATGTCGGGCTGGCGAAATCCGCCGACGAGGGCCAGGACGACCAGGTAGACCGCCCCGCCCACCAGGATCAGCAGCGGCCAGGGCAGATCCAGCAGCAGCCACATGACCGCAGCCATGACCACCGAAGCCACCACGGGCCGCCAGAACAGGGATAGCCACGGCAGTTTCCCCAGGTGCTTGCGCACTGCGTAGTAGAAGGGGATCAGCAGGACGAACTCAGACAGGACCGTGACCACCGCAGCCCCCTTGTAGCTATAGACAGGGATGACGAGCAGGTTGGCGACGACGTTAAAGGTCACACCAATGAGAAATGCTCTGGTCAGGAAGCGTTGCTGGTCGATGGCAATGAGAACGTATTGGGTCACGCTGTTGACGAAACTGAAGGGCAAAAACCAGATGATAAGCTGTAGCGCGATCCTGGAGTCGGGCAGATAGGCGCCACCGCCTAGCAGCAAGATCAGCCCCCTGGCCACAAACGGCGTGCCGAACGATATCGGCAGGGCGACGATAAGCAGCAGCCGCAAGGCAAGCACGTAGGCCCGCATCAACGAGTCACGAGCCGAGTCAGCGAAGCGGCTCATCAGCGGGAAGATCGCCTGGGTAAAGTAGGCAGGGATGATGTTCAGACCATCAACGTACTTGTACGCCGCGCCATAGTAGCCCACCACCGCATCGCCCTGCATCGGTTTCAGCAACAGTACGTCAATACGGAAAAAAACAGTCGCCAAGAGCAAGTTGATCATGAGCGGGTACGAGGTGCGCATCATCCACTTGCCCATCTGAGGATCCCACTCACGGTGGGGCCTGAAGCAGTGGCGGACCACCAGAATGCCCAGCGTGATAGCACTGAGCACGTTGGCCACGACCGACACCCCAGCCAGCCCCACGAATCCCCAACCCAGGAGCAGGACCAGCGCCCCCAGGCTGACCCGCGTGACGGTTGTCGCCGTCGAGACGGCAGCCGGGTACTCCATCTTTTCGTAGGCATAGAACACGGCGCTGAACCCATCGGCCAGATTGCTAAAGAGCATGCCCACGGCGAAAAGGGCGATGGCTATTACGATGTCGGGCGTCATCTGGCCAGAGAACACATAGACGCCGATGGCGATGGCTATGACCGGCAGAGAGGTGAACCACAGGAGCCCCCGCAGCACGGTGACGGTACTCAGGTACTTGTTGCCCTTTCCCTGGTCCTTGGCCACCTCGCGGGTGAGCAACGTTCCCAGCCCAAAACGCACCAGGATGTCGAAATAGCCGATGAACGCCACAGCAAAGTAATAGCGCCCGGCCATTTCGGGGGCCAGGATGCGCAGCATGAGCATGGCAAAGGCAAAATCGATGACGCGGTTGAGAAGTTGCAGGCCCATGGGCAGCAGGCTATTCTTGGCCACCCGCTTGACCATGGGGTCATCGGCGCTCTCACGGTAGAAGCGTCCCCACAACCAGTAGAAGACCAACAGCAGCATCACCACGACGGCCATAAAGCTGCCGTACAGCCCCAGCTTGAAGCTCATGGGCGTGTATTTGAACCGGACCCGGTGCGCCCCCTCCTCCAACCACACCGCTCGAAAATTCCCATCCGCCCGTACGATCTCTAGCTCTGTCTCATCTGCCGGCTCGAATTTGGGGTCCAGGATCTGGCCACCGGCCCTGGGATCATTGGGATCTGAGCGATACGCTTTCCACCCTGGGGCATAGCTGTCCGCCAGCACCAACCAGCCAGGGCCGGGCATCTCTACGTCCACAAAGACGGTGTTGGGCGCGTAGCTGACGATGGTGGCGGTCTGCAGGGGCCACTGGGTATTCGATATTGGACTTGGGCTATCGAGTAGTGTTTGCTCGTCAAGGAGGATGACCTCGCGCGGGTCAAAGTCGCGGAGGCGGGTGGGCAAATCGGCCTCCGCGACAATCTCGGAGTTGGGCAGGGCAAAGGCGCGGGGCAGGGCGTCGGCGTTCTCGTAGATGCGCACCTCACCATCGTAAACCAACGCGTAATCGGGGTTGGGGATCTCGCCCTCGGTCACGACGTAGCGGGTATTGAGCAGGTCCAGTAACGCTGAACTCAGGTTCTCCACGCCGTAGATCGGTGCGATGCGATTGTGGAGCAACTCGCCCTGGGTTTCGATGGCGTTCATGTAGCCGACGTACTGGCGGGGAATGATCGAATCGTAGCCCCGCACATCCTGGCGGTTGTGCAGCCAGGGGATGTTGGCGTTGAGCGTTTTGGTGTCACCTGGGACCTGGTGGGTCGTCAATCGCCAAGGCTCCCCGTCACCGGCGCGCTCCGTCAGGAACTCGATGGCTGGCGGCGTGAATTCGAGCCAGGCCGGGTCGGCAGCCGCGTTGAATCCCCAGCCAAAGACCATCAAGTCCGCGGCTACCACGACCACGGCCAGTACTTGCCAGATTGGGATTCGAGAGTCGGGGAATCGGGGGACAAGTCGTTTTGGAATTGGCAGGTAGATAGGGCGGCGACTTGCCAGCAGTACAAGCCCGCTGGCGGTCATCATCAGGCCAAAGATCAAGAGATTGCGCCATTGGTAGGAAAGCAGCATCTGGCCGCTGCTAAATGCACCGCGTGCTGGCTCGACGGCGGCCAGAACCCGGTCGGCCAAGGCGATGAAGGGTTCCGGCGAGACCACCACGACGAGCAGCCCGGCCACCAGCCCTGCCCCGCCCACGACGGCGCCCCAGGTGAGAAGATGCTGGATTCTGGATTGCCAGTCTCGGCTTTCAGGACCTCCACGTCCAAACTCCGATATCCAGTTCCCAACACTCTTTGCTCCAAAACCAGCCAGCACGGCAATGCTCAGCGTATAGGGAAAGATCCAACGGAAGGGCGAATGGAGCTGCCTGATTCCCGGCAAGCCGTAGTACAGGAGGGCGTACAGGGGCGTGCCAAACGCAAATAGCAAGGACGCAACTGCCAACGCGGCAAAGATCCAAACATGGCGGCTGCCCGGCTCCGAATGCCGGTCCGGCGAGGATCGCCCCTTGGCCAGCCAACGAGTCGCGGACACCACCGCCACCACTGCCAGGACGAGGGGTAAGATACCGACGTAGCTGCCGGCCTCTACATAGTTCTTGATGCCCCAAAAGATGCGGTCCACCGCCACCCACTGCCTGCTGACCAGGTCCCAGTAGCCGTGATGGGCCGGATTCCCGAAAAAATCGGGCACCAGGAAGGTGACGATCTGCCGGGAGGGGTAGGCCCAGCCCACCACATCGGCGTAGGTCACCAAGCCCTCGCGGAAGCTGCTGCTGACCAAGTCGAGCAGCGGGATCAGTTGCACCGAACCCAGGCCCAGACCCAGGCCCACCATCAACGCCAGCCAGGCTCCCAGGCGGAGGGAGGGCTTCCAGGATCCCACTCGCCGCCAGAGCAGGATGAGGCGGACCAGTGCGTAGTAGCCCATAACCATGAGCGTATAGACCAGGATTTCGGGGTGACCGGCCAGGACGTGCACACCCAGCACAGCGCCGCCAAACACCACGTAGATAACGGGCATAAAGGGACCCGTGCCCTTTTCCTCCTGCTTGCGGACCATGATCTCGATGATCGCCAGCAACAGCGGCAGCCAGGCAGCAGCGGCGATGATCATGGTGAACACCACGCTGACCAGGAAGAAAGCACTGAGCTGGTAGGTGATGCCGGCAAGGAGCGCAGGGAATCGCCCCATCCGCAGCACCCGGCCGAAGGCGTACATAAAAGCCCCTGCCAGCCACAGTTGCAGCACGGTGAACAGGCCGTAGGCGCGGGTCAGGGGCAGGGCGTAGAACAGAACGCTGGGAGGATAGAGGGCCGAGTGCTGCCCAGCGGCCAGGAAGGGGACACCGGCGAACAGGTGAGGATTCCACAGCGGCACGTCGCCGGCCTGGAGCGACTGCACGATGAATTGTTTCCAGACCAGGTTCTCCAGCACCAAGTCACTGAGCAATTCGTTGTGCGGCGGGAGGGCCACTCCCTGCTCGTCGGCGAAGGAGCGGTACGGTTCCCATTGGTAGAGATTGTCGGCCGGGATGAGGGTCTTGTGGCCCACCGTCACCGGCCAGAACAGCACCAGCGGAAGGACCAATAGTAGGAACAGGGCTCCCAGGTCCAGCAGCCACTTTCTGGCTCGCAACAGACAACCCTCTGACACAGGATGGGAGCGATTATACCCCACTTTGGCGCTCCTGACAAGCGGTAGCCCCAGCCCCCCGCCCGACGAAACGGGCGGACGGGTGCGTCGTCGATTTGTGATCAAGTTGCCAGGAGGGGGAAGCCGGCAATGACACCAGGAGCAATCAGATTCCCAGAACCCGTCAGTTGATGCTTGACGATACAGTCATCCCCTACGGGGGTCAGGTCAGTCGGTCGCCAGCCCCATGGAGCCGCTGGCAAGATCACCCGAAGGGACTGGCGACCAGTTGGGAAGCGCGTACTTGGAGCGCCCGTCTATTCGACCGTCACCTCCGCGTACGCAGGATAGGCGTTGCCGTCCAGGTCGGTGACGATAAAGCCGACGACATACTCGCCAGCAGCCGCATCCAGCTCCTGCCACTCGAGCGGCTGGGCGCCAAAGGTCAGAGTTCCGCCCTCCTGGGTAGAGGACTGCACCGGTTTGCCGCTGGCGCCCAGGTCAATCCACTTCTCCAGGACTGTGAACTTGTCGCCCAGGGTCGGGATGATCTCGCGCGGTGCGCCTGTCGTCCCATCGCCGGTGAAACCGACTACCTGTTGCAGCAACCCGGTGCTGTTGTCAAAGTACAACCGCGCAACTCGTGATTCCCCGTCGTCGTAGGTGTAGGTGCCGTCCACAGTGTAGACGGCGTCTTCATACGAAGCGCCGTAGGTTTCGGGGGAGAAAAGCGCCGGGACAGAGTCCACGCCGTCGTTGATGGCGAACACGAGCGGTTCCCACTCAAACTCCAGGGTGAACTCCTCTCCCTCGGGCCAGACCGGGTAGTACACCCCGTCCACCTCTCGGGTCTCGTCACTCTCCAGGTAGTCCCTGTCGGCCACATAGATGGAGTTTGCTTCTCTGTCCAGGAAGCCGGCAAAGAGGAAAATGTGGCCGATGTTCTCGCCGCGAATGTCGGCGCTCAGGAGCACGGGTTGGCCTGGAGCCGCCACGTTGGCGGACAGGGTGATTGGCGAGACCTCGATGGTCCCGGTTCCAGGCCCACTAATGGGTTCTCCTCGTCCGGGGACAGCCAGATTGCTCTGGGCCGGATCGAACTGTCTCCCGGTGTAGTGGTAGGCCAGGAAATCGTCCCACAAGGACTCGGTGGCAAAGCGGCTGGCAATAGCGACATACGATTCAGGACCGGAGACCGGGGAGCGATAAAGCTGGGAGTTGGGGAAGTAGATGGAGATGCCGCGGGAGCCGGGCTTGCTCCTACCGTGTTTCTCGGCTATGACCGCCTTGTCTATGGAGGCCAGCACCTGATCGGCAGCCTGGGCCACTGCGTCGTTGCGGGTTTCTCCCTTGAGCAATTGGGTAAAGTTCGCCAGGTCAAGATAGGAGGGCTGCACATTGCTGCCAAAGACACTGGTGTACGATTGGGCGTATGTCCGCGCCCGGGCTACCGCCTGTTGGTCAGCTTGTTGCAGCGCATAGGCCAAGGCATTGAGGCTATCCATCAGTGCTGGCAGGGCCTGCAGGTCCACGGCCGCCAGGGTGGCGCTATCCTCCATCTGCTGCGCCACTTGCTGAGCCGATGGAAGGCCAAAGAAGCCCCTCGAGGAGCCCTTCAGCATGTCAGCGCGGGCCCGATCATCAAGAATGCGCTCATCTTCCGCGACGTAGCTCTGGACGATCAGGCGGCTCAGGTCCGCGCCATCGATGCCCGGGTTCTTTGTCAGACCGCCCAGGAAGCCGGCGTAGGCCCAGCCCAGAGCAGGTTCGGTCTCCTCGGACGCCACGGCATAGCGAGCATGGGGCGCCAGGGCATCAAAGACCTCCACCTGGCCCATCAGACAGGCATCCAGACCGACCAGTTCAAACTTGTCGATGCCAGTCTGCTCGCGAATGTTGCCAAGGGCCTCGTCCAGTTCCATCAAAAACAGCTCGTCGCCCAGGGCGGATGCCAGGGGGATGTCACGAGGTCCCTGGCCCCCAGGCGCGGGATCGCTCCAGCCGCCCGGCCAGCCCATGCCATGATCGGACAGGATCAGCACGTGCTTGTCGGCGGGAAAGGTTTCGACAGCCCAGGTCACAAAGTCAACCAGTGACTCGCCAGCGGACATGTTTACCTCGCCCAGGTCCATGATCTCTTGCGAGGACACGCGGTTAAGATCCGGGTCGTAAGTCACATAAAAGCGCTTGGTAGAATCCCAGTCGCCGTCGCCCCGGAAGCCCCTGCTATAGCGATCTACCTGGGCCACAATGTGCACCTGATCGTTCGAGCCAACTCGCTCAGCCTCGTTCAAGTCCACATAGATGTCCTGTTCCAACACCCTGTCGTCGGCATCCTGGTAGAGCATCACCAGCCACGTCTCGCCATCCGACGACGCAGGGGGAGGCGTGAAGGGCTCAAGGGCCGTTCCTTCGGCTGGGCTCAGGACAGGCCCTTCGGCTGCGCTCAGGACAGGCGTGGGCGGAGCGAAGGACTCAGGGGCCGTGGTGGCGGGGGCGAACGATTCGGACTCCAGGACGGGAGCACCGTAGCCCACATCGCTTGGCTCTTTCGAGCCGCCAAGGAGACCAAAGACCAGTCCACAGAGCAACAACAGGAGCAGGATGCCGCCGCCGATGAGTAGCATCTTTGGACTGAGCCCGCCACCAATAGATGGCGTGGTCGCCGGTCTTGGAGCAGGTCTTGGGGCTGTTGCCCCACTGCTCACGGGTGGGCGGGGTGGGGGTGGGGGCGCCGCAGCGCCCTGGTCGCCTCTCTCTCGCCTGGGCGCCTCGGCCCGCTCCCGTTCGCCTGATGACTCGGTCCGTCGTCGCCGCCTGGCTCGTACGGTTTTTTTCTCTTCTTCCGACATAACATCCTCTCCTTTGTGCAATGCTGTCTGGCGCGCCGGAAAGCCCGTGATCTTTCGGTCACTTTCCCGGAGAGTCCAGGCTTCCGGGGATGAAGACCTACGGAGTCACAATCCTGAACCCCTGGGCTGTCCACTACAGCCTGGCTGCAACGCCTTGAATCCCTCATCCGGCCCGGCACTCTCCACCGCCTTCGCCACTCACGCGCGGACGTGCAGTCTCAAGAACGACACCAGATGCCTCCGCCAGGTTATGGAAAAACGGGCATTCCGGGAGGCCGTAACATCGCCAGCTCATCGCCATTGTAACCGACATGGTTCCAGGTGACAAGCGGAGTGGCTCACTGAGTGACGGCTGCACCTCGCAGACCTCCCGAGGCGACACCAGGCACTTGACCAAGCCAACCACGTAGATTGCGTTTAATTCCATTTGTGGTATAATAGAGATCGTCAAATATCGGTCTTTATCCATTGATTCTGACGGAGGTAAGGAGAAATGAGTCAACGAGCATCGAGTATCCGAGGAAAAGGTGCGGAGATCTTGTTCGGCGCACCGCCGACTTTCGAGATCAGACCCCGCTCGACAGACCTGACTTGGGCTGAAGCCGAACCCTCTGAGCAGCGAGCACCCCGTCCGGACACTCCGTCCCACGGCGGAGATCTGGAACGAGCGCATCACAAAAAGGTGCGGGCCGGTGAGCCTAGCCCAGAGGAGAAACAAGAGGATTCGCCAGCACCGGGGTTGGACCCGCCGCTGACGCCGGAGATGGAGTCGGCCCTTTTGGAAGAAGCCATGGGCGCCGGGGAATCACGAGAATCCGCAGAAGGCCTGGCCGAACCAACGTTGGAGGTAGCGATGGAAGAACAGAATCTGATGGAACAGGCGGCTCTGTATGAGCCGCCCCCGCCCGAGGTCAACGACGTTACCAACGGCGTACTGCCCCCCAGGCGAGATCGCGGGGTTTTCGCCCCAGGTGAGGCCGGGACCGCTCCCGCTGACATCCAGGCTCCCGAAGAACGGGTGGAGCGCCTGGAGCTCCCGGACCGGGACCTGACTGAAGAAGAAAGGGAGCAGTTGCTGGCCAGGTTGGGCAACGTCCGGATTCAGGAGTTGGACAAAGAGGTTGACGAGATGTACGACCAGGTCCTAGCCACGGTTGGGGACAATGAGCAGATCGCAACGGCATGCTACAACGAATTGCTCAAGGCCCGGGATATCATCTTGCGTCGTGATGCGGTCAAGCTCCCCCAGGTTGAGTACTATATTGGGCAAGTGCGCGCCCGGCTGAAACGGGCCACCGACAGCGAGGCCGCGGCAAAAAAATACGCCTGGCGGATCGCAGCCTGGGGGCTGTTCTGGTTCTTCGTCTACACTGCGGTCTTGATCTTGCTCAGCGTCGACCGGTTCCAGGAAATCATCGCGCCGGTCAGCTCTGGCAATCTGCCCTTGAACATGGCGATCTTTCTGCCAGCAATGATCTGGGGGGGCATCGGTGGTGTGGCGGCCGTCTTCTACAGCCTCTTCAAACATGTTGGCGGCAGGGATTTCGACAGCCAGTACAACCTCTCCTACATGGGCAAGCCGTTCTTGGGCGTCATACTGGGGGCGACCGTGTACATGGTCGTTCACGTGCTGATCCTGGCTTTGGGGATCATGCCTGTCGGGTTGCTGGGAACTGAAGAGGTCAGCGCCCTGGTCGTCATGCCCTGGCTTATCTACCTGCTCGCCTGGGCCTGTGGCTTCAGAGAGAACCGCATCTTTGACCTGATTGATCGGGTGATCAAGCAGGTCTTTGGGGGTGGGGAAACGACGCCAGCGGGTGAGCCGCCGGGATAGACGCCGCTCGCTGAGTCGCATCTGGTATCTCGAGAGTCGCCCAGACAGGTCACGGTCTGCTCTGCTGGGCGAGGTTTCCCACCGAGCCCTCCTGCGGCTGCGGTCAGGAGGCCTTGCCGAGCAGAGGAACTTTGCGCTTTGGAGCGCCCTCCGGGCACGGTTGCTACTCAGTATAGACGACTTGATCCACCGCATAGGCCGGCACACACGTGACCAGCAGGACCAGGTCCTTTTCACCCCGCTGCCACACTTTGTGCCGCTGATCTGGGATGATGACAACCACATCACCTGGTCCGATGGCCCGCGTCACGCTGTCGATGCGGACCTCGCCCTGGCCGTCCAGGACGTAGTACACCTCCTCCGCCTCGGTGTGGTAGTGCTCCTGGCTGGCCGTTCCGGGCGGGTGGCGGATTTCAGCCAGGCTGTGGCGGGTGAGGGGTGAGTTTCGCGGCGAGGCTAATTCACGAATGATGGCCCCGTCATCGCCGGCGAACGGATCGATGTTGTCCCGATGTGTCAGGTGCATGTTGAACCTCCCTGTGCTCACCCATTCTAACACGA
>CBDUWJ010000070.1:0-9347 GCA_965370895.1 uncultured Anaerolineae bacterium
ACTGTGCCACTGTCTCACTGTGTCACTGTCCCGGTGTGTGCCCTCTGCGGAGGAGGCGCTTCCTTTGGAAGCGGGGGGATGGCGACGACGGACGAGCCTGATGCGGCATTTCCACCGAAAGAGATACGCTACCGTGTGCTATTCCGGACAGCGGTGCAAACTCCGGGCAAGGTCCGCGATCTGCACCCCAGCAATTCTCATTCAGGCGCAGAGACCTGACGTGTTCACAAAGATCGGGCAATCCTGACGTGAGTTTGCCTATCAGAGCATGCGCAATGCGAAACTTGGCTTGGAAATCTGTCAGGTCTGTTCACTTGTGCATTTGCCGGCAGTGCCTTGGGCAATTTGACACAGAATGTTGAGGAGGGTATAATCTCTTCATAGAGAGCTATCTTCTGCGACAGGCTCTCCAGGTTTCCGTTGGCCAGAGCCTGGATCCACGGCGGCTTTTGAATGGCAAGAACCGCAAGTTAGCTGAATTTGCAGGATGACAAAAGAGATGGAATCGCCAGACGGGTCTGCATCCGGTAGTAGGGGACGCATGTCCCGTCGCCTGCCAATCAACAGAATAATCTAGCCCCCGGCTGGCAGGAGTGCCTATCGTTCTCCTCGCCTCCGGGGGAGCCCATCCCCGGAGGTGTTCTTATGGAACCTCTCGTCTTGGACGATACCCTGGCGCAACTGCGTGCTGCCCTGGAGCACGACGATCTGGCCGGCGCGGTCGCTGTGATCGAATCCTTGCAGCCGGCCGACCAGGCCGACCTCGTCGAGGGATTGAATAACGCTGACCAGGTCGCGCTACTTTCTCAGCTTCCCCCGGCCGACTCGGCCGATGTGCTGGAAGAGATGGAGGACGAAGACGCAGCCGCCTTGGCGGAACTTCTGCCCGTGGTCGATCTGGCGGACATTCTGGACGAGATGGAGGTGGACGAGGCGGCGGACGTATTGGGCGACCTGTCGCCGGCACGAGCTGCCCAGGCCCTGCGCGAGATGGAAGAAGCGCACGAGGTCATCCCCCTGCTGCAATACCCGGATGACACTGCCGGTGGCTTGATGACGCCAGCCGTCGTCACCTTGCGGCGAGGCTGGCGGGCCCAGGAGGCATTGGGAGAACTGCGGCGCGTCGAGCCAGTCGCGGACAGTGTCTACTACCTATTTGTCACCGATGCAGACGGTGTTCTACAAGGGGTGGTTGGGTTGCGCGACTTGGTGGTGGCCGCACCCGAGACAGTCGTCGAGGCAATGATGGACCCCAATGTCATTTCGGTTCCTGTCACGGCAGACCAGGAGCTCTGTGCCCGCACGCTCTCCCGTTACGGGTTTCTGGCCCTGCCGGTGGTGGACGAACACGGCTGTCTGGTGGGAGTCATCACTGCTGACGACCTAATCGAGGTCGCCGAGGACGAAGCCACTGAGGACATGTACCGGATGGTGGGTATCACCGGCGAGGAGCAGGTCTGGGGGACCCTGCGTTCCTCGGTGCTCAAGCGGCTCCCCTGGCTGGCCATTAACATGGTCACCCTATTCATCGCCATCACGGTGGTGGACGCCTTTGAGCCGGTGATTGCCAGCATGGTGGCCCTGGCTATTTTTCTGCCGCTGGTGTCTGGCGAAGCGGGAAACGCTGGCAGCCAGACGACAACGGTGATGGTGCGGGGAATGGCCCTGGGCGAGGTAGATGAGCGGAGTGGCCCACATGTCCTGAACAAAGAGCTGGCGGCCGCTTTTGTCAACGGCGCCATCGTGGGCATAGGGACTGCGCTGGTGATCTATCTTTGGAAAGGAGAATGGGTTATCGCCCTGGCCGCCATGCTGGCCATGATCCTCAACTTCCTGGTGGCCGCCCTGGCCGGGGTGTTGGTGCCCTTGGGGCTGAAGGCGATCAAGGTGGACCCGGCGCTGGCTTCGGCTGCCTTTGTCACCGGCATCACCGATACGCTTGGGTTCCTCTTTTTCCTGGGTATCGCGACGCTGCTGCTGCTCATCCCGACCCTCTAGGGAGGAAGGTGAAGGTCTGAGGGATCTGCGGGAGGCTGGGGGATTCCCTTGGTCCCTCCAGTCCGTCAAACCTCAAACTCCTCCCCCGGGTGAGGCACGATAGCGTTTTCGACGCCCAGGTGACGCAGACCGTCAGCCAGGGCCAGGCTGGACGCTTCTTCGCCGTGGACCACGAAAGCGGTTCTAAGGCGCTTGGCCCCCATCTGCCGGACATAGTCCAGCAGCCCACGCCGATCGGCGTGGGCGCTAAAGCCGTTGATGGTCTTGACCTGGGCCTTCAACTTGTACTCCTCGCCAAAGATCTTGACCACAGGGCGGCGCTCTACCAGACGTCTACCCAGGGTGTGAGGCGCCTGCCAGCCGACAATGAGCACAGTGCTGCGGGGGTCCTCGACGTTGTTCTTTAGATGGTGCAGGATGCGCCCGGCCTCGCACATGCCCGAAGCACTGATGATGATGGCCGGCTCCCGCAGAAAGTTGAGCTCTTTCGATCCCTCTACTGAGCGGACGTACGTCAGCCGGTGGAAGCCAAAGGGATCGCGATGCCTACCGGCAGCGACAAATCGGTTCAACTCCTGGTCGTAGCATTCTGGGTGCAGGCGAAAGATCTCGGTGACGTTGACCGACAGGGGACTGTCCACAAAAATAGGCATACTGGGTATGTCCTGGGATTCGGTCAGGCGATGCAGGGCATAGACCAACTCCTGAGTGCGTCCCACGGAAAAGGCAGGCACGATCACTTTGCCCCCACGCCGGTAGGTGTCCACGATCACTTGCCGCAGTTCCTCGTCTGTCGTCTTGATGGGATCGTGGACGCGGTCGCCGTAGGTGCTTTCGATGATCAGATAGTCCACGTCCTCTGCCACCTGCGGATCTCTCAGGATGGGCATGTCCTTGCGGCCCAGATCACCCGTGAAGGCCAGCCGCACATGTTGGCCATTCTCCTCGATGTCGAGCACCGTTATGGCCGAACCGAGGATGTGGCCAGCGTCGCGGAAGGTCAGCGTCACCCCCGGCGCAACCGGCAGCGGCCGCCCGTATCCCAGGCCGACAAAGTTTCCCAGGCTGGCAACCCCATCCTCCACGGTATAGAGCGGTTCCAAGGGCGGCAAACCCTTTTTGGCCCGTCTTTTGTTTACGTAGCGGGTGTCCTGTTCCTGGATATACCCGGCATCGCGCAGCATGGCCGAACAGAGATCGCGGCTGGCGGGCGTGGTAAAGATGTTGCCCTGGAAGCCGTTCTTCACCAGCGTAGGAATGTTGCCGGAATGGTCAATGTGGGCATGAGACAGGAGCAGCGTGTCGATGGTCCTGGCCTCAAAAGGCAGGTGGCGGTTCCGCTTAAAGCTCTCCTCTCGCCGGCCCTGGAATAGCCCACAATCGAGTAGAATCCGCGAGCCGTTGACGGTCAGCAGGTGCATAGAGCCGGTTACAGTGCGGACGGCACCCAGAAACTGTATCTTCATGGACGATGTACCTCCCAGGATCAAGTCGCAAAGTCGCGAAGTTGTGGGTCCAGGGGTGGTCCCCCTTGGCAGCCAGCAAGCCCCTCAGATCCAGCGCCTTTTCCTAAAGTAGAGCAGCATTCCCCCGGCCATGAGCACCATGAGCAACAGGATCAGTAGAAAAGCAAACGGCGCGCTCCCCAGGGGCAGGTGGACATTCATGCCGTAGATGCCCGAGAGCAGCGTCAGCGGCAGCATGATGACGGAAATGACGGTGAGGATCTTGATCACTTCGTTGAGCCGGTAGGAGGTGAGGGTGTTGGCCGTGTCGCTCAGACCGTCAACGACGTCACGGTGATCCTCCAGCATGTCCCACGCTTTGTAGAGGTGATCGAGCACGTCACCAAAATAGGCGCCCAGATCCTTGCGGACGAAGGGCCGATCCTTGCGCTCCAGGTCGGCGACGATGGCGATCTGAGGTTTGACGATGCGCTGGAGGGCGATGATGTCCCGGCGCACCCACGAGATCTCGCGCACCACGTCCGGCACCTGCTCAGTAAAGATGTCCTCCTCGATCTCACGGAGATTGGCGTCCACCTTGTAGAGGATGGGAAAACAATAGTCTACCAGGCCGTCAATCACGTCGTGGAGCAGACGACTGGCGCCGCGGCTCATGTGCTTTTGCCGGATCTGCTCGTCGTCCTGGCAATCGTCAAAGAGCCGGGAGATGGGCCACAGGAGCCCATCGTGGACCGTCACCAGGTAGCCCGCACCGATGAATATATCCACTTCGCCGGGCTGGCTGACGCGACGTGACGGGTCAAAGACGGGGAACTGCATGATGATAAAGAGATAATCGTCATATTCGTCGATTTTGGGCCGCTCAATGCGGCTCAGGCAGTCCTCCAGATCCAGAGGGTGGAAGGAATAGTGCTGCCGCAGGTAGTCCATGTCCTGTGGAGTAGGTTTTTCGATGTTGATCCAGGTTACCTGACCGTAGGTAAGCACTTCCACGCCCATGGCCGCCTCCTGGGCCTATTATCGCCCCAGGGAGCGAAAAAGTCAAATCCCCTGGCCGACTGACCTCTCGTCCGGGGAGTAAGGCAGATCCTGAGTGGCTGGCAGGGCAAAAAACGGGGGGATTCTTGCCTCTAGACCATGCGCAGCCGCTGAGGCGACGAACCAGGAATCCGTTCGATGAGCCCCCGCGCCTCGAGGTCCAGCTTGACGGTGGTGACGTACCAATTGATCGACCCGTCGAATCTGCCTTCGAGCTTGCGACGGATATCCTCCGTGAGGTCTTTGAATGTGATCTCTCGGTGAGCCTGCACCGACTCCAGGATAGATCGCCGTATCACATCGTACTTTGTTTTGCTGATATTCACACCGCTCTTGCCCTGGGGGTGCAGAGTCATGACTCTTTCTTCCATGTCATCACTCCCCTCTGTGAACTGCACTGTTGAAAAGAAAAAGCCGGTTGCCACCACGGCTAGCATTCTGCGCTTCCGTGGCGCCAACCGGCGGCAGGTAGCGACTGCTAAGCCATAGAGTGTAGACCGACCTTATTCCCTTCCGTGTCCATGATGAAGGCAACAAAGCCGTGCTCGCCGATCTCCATCTTGGGCATGAGGACCTTGCCCCCAGCCCCCTCTACTTTGTCCTGGGCCACGCTGAGGTCTGGGCCACAGGCCAGGTAAACGACCGTGCCCTCGGCGCTGGGCGCATAACCCTCACCCCGAACGATGGCCCCTCCGACGCCGCCCTCAGCCGGCAACATGACCATCGGAAATTCTGGGCCCATCTCCTCGACCTCCAATTCTGTACTCAGAATCGTGGCGTAGAACTTGGCGGCCCGCTGGATGTCGGTCGCGGGAATTTCGAACCAATTCAGTGCATTTGGCATGGTAGATCTCCTTCCGGAATATGGTGTCGATCTCCATTATAGCCAGATTCTATATATTTACCAAACTCCAATCATAATAAAACCAGCGGGAAGCCCATCCTGAACGCTGAGCGGAGAGATGGGGAGAGGACTCTGCTACGTCTCGTTGGGATTGAACAGGACGGCGCCGGGCCGCTCCTCGTGACAGTGGCCGCAGCCAACGTGCGGTTCGGGGACCGTCACCAGATACTTGGAGCAAACCGCGGTCACGGTCACCTGTCGCGAAAGGCCCAGGAAGCGTTTGCTGACAGTGCCTTCCAGCACCAAGTTGGGGCAGGCATTGGCCCGCAAGATGCCGGGCACCGGGCAGCGCTTGCACAGATCTGGCCGCCACGGCTCCGAACGGGGGTTCTGGGCGAGGAGACGACATTCCTGGCGCTCCCGCCCCCGGAAGTAGTCGGCATAGTAGTAGCGGCACTCCGCGCCAGCAGGGGTGATCATGCGCTCCGGCAGCCCAGCCTAGCGGTGCACGACCACGAGGGTGCCCTTGGGTGCCCACTGGTAGAGACGTCTGGCTTGAGACGTCTTCATGTTGATACAACCATGGCTCATGCGCCGGCCAAAACTGTTGTGCCAGTAGGTTCCGTGAATGCCATAGTTGCCATGGAAGTACATGGTCCAGGGAACGTTGGGCAGATTGTAGCCTGGCCCCTGCATCCGCGTCTTGACGTACTTGGCATAGATCCTGAAGCGACCCGTAGGCGTGGGATATCGACTGGTGCCGGTTGAGACACGGGCAGTAAGCACGGTCTTCTTCCCCTCGTGGGCATAGAGTTTCTGCTGTGACAGGTCCACCTCAATCCACTTGCCCGACACGCCTGTCTTGACCGAGGTTTTTGAGACACGACTCTTAGGCGCCGCCGTGGCGGTGGGCACCGGCGTGGAAGTGGGTGTGGAGGTGGGTGTGGGCGTATGCGTTGGTGTGGGCGTGGGCGTATGCGTTAGTGTGGGCGTATGTGTTGGTGTGACAGTGAAGGTAGGTGTGGGCGTCTGCGTGGGTGTGGATGTAGAAGTGAAAGTGGGAGTGGGCGTATGAGTGGGCGTGGGAGTGGGTGTGTCGGTGGGCATCAGTGCAGCCACGACGGAGTGGGGGACATCGCCCCACAGAGCCAGGGCCATGATCAGAATGAGGCACAGCCCCGCCAGAAGCAACCATCCTTTGGAAAAGTTGCGCCCGGTCTGAGGCTCTGCCACGGGCACCTGGGGTCCAGGGATCGGCGCCTGTGATGCAGCGGCCCCCGGCAGGAAAACCCCGCTATAGGGCAACAGGTTGCCAGCCTCGTCCCGCAAGGCCCTCAACGCCTGGCGGGCTTGCTGGTTGTTGGGATTGAGCGCCAGCAGGTGAGCCAGGTAGGCCATGCTTTCCTGCGGATCATCGGCTACGGCGGCCAGTTCCAGCCATGCATCCTCACAGGCAGGATCGATTTGTAGCACGGCATCAAAACAGCGACGGGCACTGGCAGGCTGTCCTGCACGGACGGCATCCCGACCCCACTGCATGAGCACCGAGGCTTTCTCGTCAGGGGAAATCTGCTCAGCGCCTTGGGTCGTCAATGGATCATTTCCCTTCTAGCCGTTTCTTTGCTCTAACTACCAGTATTATACTTCAAAGCCCGATTTTATGCAAATCCGATGGGGGGCTGTTACGTGCTTGGTGAATCACTGTCGTTGATATCCTGGGACAACTCCTGTTTGCGATTCAACCGCTGCAGGCGGTGAGCCAGGCCGGCCAGAGCTTGACGACGCTTGAGGCCTGGCGGCCACCCTTCGGCCAGGACCATGCCCTGCTGCGTCCAGACAATGGCCTGAGACAGGTCCTCATCGTGCCATTCGTAGTGTTTGGCGAGTTCTTCACAGGCGTAGAGCGCGCCCGGCGTCTCGGCCAGCGCCTGCCACCAGGGCAGCGCTTCTTTGCGTCGCCCCTGCCGCTTGAGAAGATAGGCCAGATCGCGCATGGTCATCTCGCGCACGGGGGATGGGCCGCAGGTGTGTGCCGCTTGGGCGTAGGCAGCTTCGGCTCTCTCCAGTTGGCCCAACTCGTGAAGAAGCCGTCCCACCCCGTACAGGTCCTCGCCAGGCACCCCGCCATCCACAGGTAGGGGCATCGTCACCAGGTCGCACTGGCGCGCCGCCAAGGTTACCAACGACAGGATATCCTGCGCGTTGTGGTAAAAGACGCGGGCGATCTCACGGGCGTCGCCGCTCCGGGTATAGTCCACGTAGAGGCTGGGGATGAGCCAGCCCGGGACATCGGCATGGGTGCGTCGCAGGCCCAGGACCTCGGTCTCCAGGGACGACAGGGCACAGGAGTCGAGCCGATATTTCCATAGGCGGCGCGCCGAAGGCAGCAGATCCAGGTGAGGGGCATCAGTCAGGCGGGGCTGTTGGCGGGTCATGATGAAACGCGTCTCCAACAGGGGCATGTCAAAGCTCTTGCCATTGAAGCTGACTATAGCATCCAACCCGTCGAGGAGTTCCCCCAGAGCGTCGAGCTGGGCTGGTTCCTCGTGATAGTCACGCATGAAGAACTGGTGGATGGTGAACCGATCCCCCTCGAACACACCCACCCCTACCAGGAAGGCGTACGTGCCCGTGCCTCCCGCGAGGCCGGTAGTCTCGGTGTCGATGAAGGCCATGCGGGGATAGTCCACGGTGGCCAGCCGCTGGTCGCGGGCCAGACTGGCTGGGACCTCAGGATCATGGGCCAAGAGGTCGGCCAGAGCGTGATGACCATGGCGGTAGTCAGGTTCATAGGTCTCGCGGTGCAGAAAAAAGGGACCATAGCCGGTGTCCTGCACCTCACCGGGGATCAGTTCGTCGATGGCCCGCCCCCGGCGTTTGGCCCGCGCCCTAAGGTCGCGCGTACCGCGGCTCACACCTAGGCGTCTCAGTTGTTCCCGAAGCTGGATGTTTCCCATGCGCCCTATCCGTGCAGTTCCTCCCGGAACTGCCAGGGAGTTCTGGAAGAACTCCACGTGCAGTTCCCCTCCGAACTGCCAGGGAGTTCTTCAGGAACTCCACATTTGCTGCTGCAGTATCCCCAGGAGCACACCCACAGTGTTGTAGCTAGCGTGGATGAGAATGCAGATGGTCGTGTGGGTCCAGTTGCGCACCAGACCCAGTACCAGACCGATGATGAACACCTCAAGCGTCGCTATCGTGAGCCCATATTGCAGGTGCCCGATGGCAAACAGGGCCGTTGCCAGAAGCAACCCCAGCCTGGGCTGCACCGCCCCCCGAAATAGCAGTTCTTCGCTTATGCCCGCCGACAGTCCCAGGACAATGGCCCCACTCACTGTCATCAGATTGCCAAAGAGATTCTCTGTCACCCGCTCCAACAGATCGTAGCTGGCTGGATCCAGCTCCTCCCAGGCCATATTCAGGCCAAAGTCAAAGGCCAGCAACAGCGCGCTGATCCCAGCAACGAGGATCAGTTGCCTCCACGTCGGACGGCGCAGACCCAGGCGCTCTAGCGTGGCCGGACCGCCACGCCGGATGAGCAAGCCCACGCCCGCCAGGGCAAACAACACCAGGGGCACGCCGGTCACCAGGACGTCCTGAATTGTCAGGGCCAGTTCAATATCGATCAGATTCTCGAGATCGCCGATGAGGGCCATCTGCCCCAGGCTGAGGCCAAGGTGGTAGATGGCGTAGGCCAGCGCCGTGGTATGGACGATCGAGTTGGGGTCGATGGGCAACCAGCGGGCCAGCCACTGGCGCACGGCAGGGACCAGCGGCAGGAAGGCCAGGACCGAGGTCAGCAGCGAGGCAGCGGCTACACCCCACCAGTTGGCCGCCAGGGACTCAGGCGGCAGCTCTTGGGACATCAACATCGTGGCGAACTGGTTCAGCAGGGCCAGTCCCGCGACGCCCAGCAACGCCAGGTTGATAGACACGATCAAAGCGTAGGGCAGGTAGCGCAACCCCAGGTCAATGAATCGGTTCAGTCTTTCGTCGTGAGT
>CBDUWJ010000071.1:0-9168 GCA_965370895.1 uncultured Anaerolineae bacterium
CTGCTGAAGGAGAGCCTCTACCCTCCGGGATCGGCCAGTTCTTTGGCGCCTGGCGGGTGGACGGCTTCCGGCCTGCGGACCAGTTCAAGACAGACATGGACGATCTGCAGCGGCGACTCAAAGATGCCCCTAAAGCGGATGGCCAGAGCCGCATCTACATACACGGCGAAAAAGAGTACGAGGAGGCCAGACGGCGCACGGCAGAAGGCATCCCCCTGGGAGGAGCCGTGATGGCCGATCTGGCACTGCTGGCCAACGAGCTGGGCATAACGATTGAACTGTGAGCGATTCTGAATTCAGGCGTACTGCAAAGGAGGAGACATGCTGGACGCAACAAACACATCCAAGGAGATCGAAGAGAAGCTTCCGGAGATTGCGGTGTTTGGTATCGGAGCGGTGGAACAACACTCTATCCACCTGCCCCTCGGCACCGACTGGCTGGGCGTCCGTGACCTCGCGAGAAGGGTAGCCAAAGAGCTGGATGCTTTCCTGGTGCCGGCGCTGCCTTTCAGCATGAGCGAGTGCCACGGGCCGATGGCTGGCACTGTCTGGCTCAAACCCGCAACCCTGGCGGCCGTTCTGCGCGAAACCGTACTCTCGTTGTACGCTCAGGGCTTTTGCAAGGTGCTCGTCGTCAATGGGCATGGGGGCAATTTTGTGCTGGAGGCTGAGATCCGGCGACTGAACCTGAATCATCCCGGACTGATTGTCCTGATGCCACCCCTGTTCTTCGCCCCGCGCTCTGACGATCCCAAAATCTGGGACAAGGCGCTGGGTATTCACGCTGGCGAAAGAGAGACAGCCAGCCAGTTGTACATCAACGCAAAGAACGTGAAAAGCGACCGGGTGGATTATTTGCCGCCCGTAGGACGGGAATTCCTGGATTACGCCTTTGTCGGTTTTATCAGCGAGTGGGGCGTGTGGGGTTATCCCACCTACGGAACGGCGGAGAAGGGGAAACAGGCCACAGCCCAGAAGGTGGAGCTCATCGTCGAGTGGACAAGGCAGGCCTTTGCCCAGGTTGGCGAGTTGAAGGCCAGAGAGGGGGTACAAGATGTTGCTGGACTATCAGAACACCTCGTTTGAGGTGAAGGAAGCCAAACCCGAGATTGCCGTGCTGCCCATCGGCGCCACGGAGCGCCAGGGCGAGCACCTGCCCATCGGCGCGACGACCTTCATCCTGGATGCCCTGGCTCGCCGCGTGGCTGAAAGGCTAAAGGGCACGATCTATCTGCTGCCGACGATGCCCTTGGGCACCAGCGGCCTGCACCGGGGCAGTGGGGGGACGATCGCTCTGGAGTGGCCGACGCTGATGTACGTTGTGAACGATCTGGTCGAGTCGCTGCTTAGGCAGGGCATTCGCAAGGTAGCCGTGATCAACGGCCTCGGCGGCGCCAACGAGAACACTGTGCGACCGCGCGAGAACTATATTGTCAAGACGGCTGTGCGCCAGCTCAACTACGACCACCCCAAGCTGGATGCCATCTGGGTGCAGCCCTTTACCGTGGCAGGCCAAGACCTGATGGAGATCCTGCAGTCTGCCGGTCAGGATGTGCACGCTGGTGAGTTGGCCACATCGCTCATGCTGCATCTGGCGCCCGAAACCGTCAAGGGCGACGGAGTGGATTTCCTACCGAAGGTAGGCAAAGACTATCTGGACTATGTAACGTTTGGCACCCTGTGTCCTGGCGGAGTCTGGGGAAAGCCCAAGCTCGCGACTGCAGACAAAGGCGCCAGGGCCCTTGAAGCCGCGATCGGGCGCACAGTGGCCTACATTGAAGAGACCTTTGCCCTTCTGGCGACGATGAAGCGGCGGGTATATTACTGAGGAGGTGCAAATGGACTGGACGAATCCCTATGATCTCTCCGGCAAGGTGGCGGTACTCACTGGCGCTGGAGGCGTGCTGTGTGGCACGATGAGTCGAGCGCTGGGCGGGCTGGGCGCCAGAGTGGCCGTGCTCGACTTGAGGGAAGATGCAGCGGAGAAGGTGGTTGGCGACATCATGGCTGCGGGCGGCGACGCCATGGCCGTTACCGTGGACGTCATGGAGCGTTCCAGCATAGACGCTGCAGCACAACAGGTCCTGGATGCCTATGACCGCGTAGACATTCTTATCAATGGCGCTGGCGGTGCGCGGCCCGACGCTTCCACGAGCGACGAGCGCGCATTCTTTGACCTGCCAGCCGACGCCTTGCGCTGGGTCTTTGACCTCAACTGCCTCGGCACGATACTGTGCAGCCAGGTCTTTGGGCGAATCATGGCCGATCAGGAGACGGGATGCATTGTCAACATCTCTTCCATGTCGGCCTTTCGACCCCTGACGCGCGCCATTGCCTATTCGGCGGCCAAAGCCGCGGTCAGCAACTTTACGCAATGGCTGGCTGTCGAACTCGCTCAGAACTACTCCTCCGGGATACGCGTCAACGCCATCGCGCCCGGGTTTTTCCTGACGACGCAGAACCGCTACCTTCTCATCGACGGTGCCACTGGCGCTTACACCGAGCGGTCCAAGGCCATTCTCGCCCATACGCCGATGAACCGGTTTGGCGATCCGGAGGATCTGATCGGTACGCTGCTCTGGCTGCTCTCAGACGGAGCCAGCTTTGTGCACGGCACCGTGATCCCCGTCGACGGCGGGTTCTCGGCTTACAGCGGCGTATAAGGGCGCGCCGCGTGCTGCACCGGACGTTGGTTCAAATAGGAGGTTGATGATGAATGCATCACAAGTGCGATTGGCAAAAGCGGACCTGGAAGGCTTTTGTAGAGCGGTGTTTCAGAAGCTTGGTCTTTCCGACTATGACGCCAGCGCGGCTGCAGCCGTCCTGGTGGCGGCTGACGTGCGCGGCATCCCCTCTCATGGAGTGGGACGTCTGTGGCGATATGTGAACGGACTGGAAACGGGCCTGATGCTGCCCAATGCGCCGGTCGAGGTACTGTCGGATACCCCTACATCGATCGTGATACACGCCCACGGCGCGATGGGTGCACCGGTGAGCGTGCGGACGATGGAGACCGTCATCGAAAAGGCCAAGGTCAGTGGGGCGGCTTTTGGAGGCGTGCGCGACTCGAACCACTTTGGGATCGCGGGCTACTATGCCATGCTGGCTCTCGAAGAGGATATGCTGGGCATCGCCATGACCAACACGGCAGCCCTGGGTGTGCCGACCTTTGGCCGCCAGGTCATGTTCGGTACCAATCCCCTGGCTTTTGCCGCGCCGGCTGGCAAAGAGCGCGCCTTTGTGCTGGACATGTCGACCACTGTGGTCACCAGGGGCAAGATCGAGGTCTATGAGAAACTGGGGAAAGAGCTCCCGCAGGGCTGGGCTGTCGACAAGACAGGTCGCTCGGCCAGGGACACCCCAAGCCTCTTGGAGGACATGTTCTACCGTGTGGGGGGCGGCATCCTGCCCCTGGGCGGCGAGGGGGAGGAATTCAGCGGGTACAAGGGGTACGGCTTGGCCATCATGGTGGACATCCTTTGCGGCGTGCTTTGTGGCGCGCCTTTCGGGCCCGACCTTGCCGATACCGAGACATCCTCTGCCCGTGTGGGCCACTTCTTTGGCGCCATCCGGATTGACACCTTTCGCGATCCACTGGCTTTTCGTCAAGACATCGATCGTTTGCTCCAAGGGTTGCGCAACACCCCTCCTGCGGAAGGCCAGGAGCGGGTCTACTTTGCCGGGCAGAAGGAGTTTGAGCAGGAGGCCGAGTGCTTGCGGCTGGGCATTCCGGTTCTCGGAAAGACATACGAGCAGATCTGCGCCATAGGAAGCGAGTACGGAATCAACGAGCCTGCCATTCTTGGGAGGAACGGCATCTGACAGACTGCTGACCACTCACGTCCTGAAAGGGCTGTCCAGACTAGCTACCCTGGGGATGACCTTCATTCCGGGTAGCTCAAGGTCACTTGGGCACTTTTCCGCCGAACTGGTGCAGATGTATCGATATCAGACGTTCGGGGGTTGCCATCGCAGTACTGCGGTCAATGGCAATGCAAGTCCTTTTGTCGGAGGCAGGGGGTAACTGTAGCGAGCGCGCATTGTCGGCGGACAGCGATTCACTGTAGGTCAATCTGCCTGTGGATGACTCCGTGCCTCCGGTGGGTGCAGGAACTCGATTATTCGGTCCCGCCAATCATCAGGCAAAGGGCACCTCTGGAGCAGCCCACAACTCAGCCCTCGGCCTCCTCGGCCCGGATCGTCTTCTGTTCGCACTCACCCCAGCGCTGGCCGTCCTGGAAAAAGCCTGCTCCTACTAGACTACCGGGCTGATACAGCTCAGCATACCCCCCGTCCTGTCCGGTCAGAGTAATGACGTACACATCACCCTCTGCCAGGCTCCTCTGAGGTCATCCCGGGCGGCGCCGATTTCACATGGACGTCCAAGGCCGGAAGCGGCAGACCGATATCCTTGGCCGCAAGCTCATCCCACACGATGTAGCGCAGGTCGCTTTTGATTTTGGGGATCTTGGTCGCGTCGTCGGTCCACACGCACAGCTCAAAATCGTGATTGTCGCTGGTGAAAGCCACATAGAAGACGCTTGGCGGTGGGTCATCGAGGACGTCGGGGTGGTGAGCTGCCCGCAAGATGGCAGCCTCTACTTGACGGGGATCGGCGCTCGAGGTGACCCCGATGGGGATGCGGACGCGGACCCGTGGGTCCCCGCTGCTGTAGTTTGTTACCTCCTGGCTCAGGAAGCGGGAATTGGGTATGACAATCTCGACATTGTCGTACGTCCT
Source organism: uncultured Anaerolineae bacterium (assembly GCA_965370895.1). Taxonomy (GTDB): domain Bacteria; phylum Chloroflexota; class Anaerolineae; order JAAYZQ01; family JAAYZQ01; genus CBDUWJ01. Next base: position 4,741 of record CBDUWJ010000071.1, read on the forward strand.
CATCCGCATGCTGCGGACACCCACTTCGGTGACCACACCGGTGGTCTGGTCGACTTCCAGCACATCGCCCGGCACGATCGCCCCCTCGAACATCAGCACAATGCCGGCGACAAAGTTGCCCAGGATGTCCTGGAGGCTAAACCCAATGCCGACTGAAAGGCCACCGAGGATGATGGTGAGACTTGTCAAAGGCAAGTGCATGATGTTGAGAGCGATCATCACTCCGACAAAAACGACGAGGTATCCCGTCAATGTGGTCACTATCTGGGCCAGGGAAGGATTCATGCCTGACCTTGGTAGCCGCTGTTGCAGAAACGCGCGGGAGGTCCGGGACAGCATTATGGTCAAGCCAATGACCACCAGGCCAGTGACCAGCCCGCCAAGCTCAACCCACGCGTTCTCGCCGACCTGCCAGACACCCCAATCCCAGACGACATCCAAACGGTCGATGCTATGCAGAACGGCAACGACAACCACCACAATCTGCAGGATGGGCATAGCGCGCTTTCCGTTTGCGGGCGTTAGACTCAGTGTAAGAGAAGCCTGGATGACTTCATATACAAACCAAAGAAGGAAGAAGGCCACCACCCAGACCGAAAAGGCACTGTTCACGCCCAGGACGCCGTACAAGGCAATCACCGCCATCCCCAGAATCCAAGCGATGAGGGGTTGAAGGGCCCACATGAGGATGGGGATCACGTGCCTGGCCACGGGCAAAATCTCTGGGATCGATGACTGCAGTACCCAGAGCTGCACCTTGTCCAACTGCTGGCGCAAAGGCTCAACCGGGATATTGGACACAAAAAAGACCAGGATTAGGATGGCCGCCTGGAGAATCTCGGCGCGATAGTCCCAAAAGTTGGTCAGCACCCCAGCGACGTGCAGGATGACCAGGACCAGGGTCAGAGGGAGCACCAGGCGCAGGTGCAGGCGCCTGGCCCGGTCGGGCGGCAGGGCCAAATGGACAGCGGTCTTGGCCAGCCTATAGATCATCCACACCGGGAGGAGGGGCAGAAGCCAGGCCAGGATCTCTGTGGCCCAGCCCTGGAGCTCGAAAATGTAAAGGGCCAAAGAACCCAAACCCCAGGCGAGCAAGGGGAACAGAACGCTCTTCAATACCGCACAGGCGCCAGCGAGCCAGGAAAGGGTTCCCAACCATCGTCTCAGGAACCGCCCAAGCATCCACTCGACCAGTTTGGCCGGTATATAGGCTACGATGAGCAACAGCACGAAAGCGACTGCCTGTCGCAGGGCCTCCGTAGTAATGAACTGCTGCAGGTATTGGATAGTCTCGTTGATATTCATCAGGCCTCTGCTAACCAGATTTGGGCCGGTCAATCCAAGCTTGAGCCGCAGCCAGCGCCTGCTGTGTTGATTCGCCCAAGCGCTTGGTCTCGGGGAAGATGTTCTCTGGGCCGATGGCCTCGACCAGGTTTGCCCTTTCCAGGGTATCGAGAAACTCCTGCTCGACGCCTGAGATCAGGTACAGATTGCCTGCCTCGCGCATCTCGTCGGCGTACTTCTCCAGCCAGTCCAGCACCGTCAGGCTGTGGAACTCGCGGCCCCGCATGCGCGACACGACAGCCGCATTGGTGGCCGACTTGGGATCGGGCATATACTCGTCAAAGGAGTAGACGCTCGTAAAGCCCACAATTTCTGTGATCTCGATGACTACCGCTTGGTTGCCCTCCAGGGCATCGGGTGCTGCCTGCTGATCCCAGAGATCGTCGCCGGCCGGCGCCAGCTCTATCACCTTGAACCGGTTGGCGGTGTGCATAACATAGAGCAGCATGGACAGGATGACCCCGGCAAAGATGGCCACCGTCAGGTCTTCAAAGACGGCGAGGATAACGACCAGAAAGGCCAGCGAGGCACTTACCTTGTCGATCCGCCAGGTGGCGGCCAGGTCCTTGCCCTCCCTCGGCATTACTTCAAAGCCGATGACGATCAACATGGCCGCCAGGGCCGACATCGGGATCAGTTCCGTCAGGTTGCCAAAGGCCATTACGACGGCCAGCAGCAGTATGCCGGCATAGACGCCCGTCCAACGGCTCTGCCCCCCCCCCACTGGCGTTGATGCCCGTTCGGGACAGGGAGCCACCGGCTGGCATGGCCTGGAAGAAAGAGCCCACCAAATTGCCCAGGCCCTGGGCGGAAAAATCCCGCGACATCGAGGACTTGGAGCCGTCCCGGTTGGGATAGGCTGCACCCACTCCCGAAGCTTCCGCGAGGCCAACCACAGCCGCGGCAAACGCGCCTCCCAGCAGCATCGGGATCGCACTCATGTCGGGCAGGACCGGCGTCGGTATGGCATCAAATCCCGTGGGCACAACTGCAGCATCGCCCACCAATTCTACTGTCTGCCAGCTGATGAGAAGAACAAAGGCCCCAGGCAGGATGATGATTAGGACATCGGCGAATTTCCGAACCGGGCTTTGCTTGAGCAGCAGAACGATGACACTGCCAAAGCCCACGATGGTTGTATTGAGGTCCCAACTGGAGATGTGGAGGGTAATGTCGATGGCCTTGATTGGCTTGTTGGCGTCCAGCGTCGAAGCATATCCGACCAGTTCATCATATTGGCCCAGCACGATGAGCAACGCCGTGGCATACACAAAGGCACTCATCATCTCTCTTGACACAAAACGGATCACGCTGCCCAACTTCAGGACACCCAGCAAGAACATGATCGCACCGACCAACAGCGTCAGGGTGAACATGGCCCTGATTGGGTCCGTGTCGGAACTCAGGTCCCCCAGCGCGTCGGCCGTCACCAGGGCCAACGCATTGGTCAGGGTAACGATCATCAGCGACGTGCTGCCGGTACGCGAAGCGACGATGGTAGTCGTCATACCAGTGTAGAGACCGTAAACCGGGTCCACACCTGCTACCAGAGCGTAGGCCATCCCTTCGGGGATGCTGACCAGAGCTACTGTCAGCCCCGCCATGAGATCTGAGCCCAGTGATTCCCGACGCCAGAATGGCTGTTTTAGCATCACGCCTCCTACTCTTTGGTGTCCTCCGGAACTGCGCCCACTACAATCATCATCGACCTGTCAATGATCTGGTGTCGGCAAACAGAGCCACCCGAAGGCGGCTCTGTTCGACGTTTGTGGAAGCGCAACCAACGCTTCCTGCCGGTCCACCGTGCAGTGCTTGATGCAATTGGGCGCAGGCCCTTCGCTGGTTCCCGCCTTGCCCCTAGGGATCAAAACGCTCAACGTGCCAGCTTACCTTGTCGGCATCGGGCAACATCTGACCGACATCCTCGCCGATCTCGGTGTCGATGAGGGCGTTCATCTTGGCGTTCAGCGCTTCGATCAGATCCTTGTGCCTTTCGGGGTCCACCGCCAGGTTGTGATTCTCGCCCGGGTCGCTCTCCAGGTCGAACAGCTCGATGTCATTGAACTCCAATATCTGGGCCAGTGTTTCGGGTCGGTTGTGCTGTTTGGGCGCAAAGTAGCGGCTGTAACGGTAGCGACCATCGACGATGGAGCGCACCGCGCCCCTGCTGCCTTCCAGATCGGGTCGCACCGTGGGTTTTTCGCCGGCCTGCCTGGCTTTGACGGCTGCCACGACAAAATCGGGATCGAGAAAGACGAACATGTTGAATGCCCAGAGCGTCGCCGGACGGATGGCATGGAGGTCGGCGGCGGCCGGGTCCTGGAGAAGGGGTGTCAGGTCGTGGCCCGGAAGGCCGTCGGCCACTTTTGTTTTTTGCGCTGCATCAAGGCCGGTCATGCCGATGAGGGTCGGCATTAGATCGATGTGAGAACTCAGAGCCTGGCAGCGCTGCCCGCCCTCGAACGCCGGATGGGCGATGACCAGGGGCACGTTGTTCTGCTCCCTGTAGGGTGAGACGCCTTTGCCGTGCAATCCGTGGGCGCCGGCCAGCTCGCCATGGTCCGACGTATAGACGACGATGGTGTTCTCCAACAGACCCAATGCTTCCAACTCGTCGAGCAGGCGGCCCAGTTGCACGTCCACATCACGCAGGCAATTAAAGTAGTAGTCCTGGTAGCGCTTGTACCGGTCTCGTTCCTTTGGTATGCGGCCCACCATCATGTCATGGATTTTTAGATACTTTTCGTGCGCGGCCGGACGCCCTGGCTCATCCAGGGCCTGGAAGAGATTGTCGGGCAGCGGGACGTCATAGCTTTTTTGGTACAGTTCGTGGCGCGGCGATCGGGCGATCTCGATGCCGAGGCTCTGGTCCTGCGTCGAATCATCGCCGATGTCGGTGTCGAAGAACATGACGTCGTGGGGGTTCACCAACCCGACGCTCAGCAGCCAGGGTTGGCCGTCCTGGCGACAGGTCTCGCCCTGGTCGCGCAGCCAGCGGACGGCCATGCTGGTGGTCACCGGGTCAAAGCGGTAGCCGCCGAGCGTGTGGCCGATGATGTCGCCGATGCCGAGATAGTCGGAAAA
>CBDUWJ010000072.1:0-9117 GCA_965370895.1 uncultured Anaerolineae bacterium
TAGGACACAGCACTCGCACGCCGCCCTTCCGGGGTCTGTTGGAGCTTGCTGCTTCGTTGCAAGGATTCCTGTGAACTCGGTGGCGTCCGAAATGACGGTCTCAACTCGAGCTGCAGTCAGGTAGCTGAGAACCGAATCTGGCGCTCAGGCCCAGTGTCTAGGGCTTGCTGCGGCGAGAACGGATCTGCAGGCCGACGTAGGCCGCCAGCGCAGTAGCCGAGCCACCCAGCAGAATCAGGCTCGAGGCTTCGGGTACGACCGGTGGCGGTGCTGGCGGTTCCACGGTCGGCGTAGGCGTGTCGGTGATGCCTACCGGCGCGCTAGGATCGGCCAGCACGGGCAATATCAGATAGAGCGACACGACTGCCACCACCGTCAAGAACGTGACCAGCTTTGCAGTTCTCTTCATCGAAACCCCCTCATGTTTGCTAGCGCCGGCACCGAAGATCTGTCGATGCCGTGTCTTGGAAGGACCTGGCCAAAGTGCGGGCGCTGAAGGTCCTCACCTTGGAACTCGGTGACGAGTATATCACAAGATGGAGAAACCCGCAAATTCGCTGGAGTGTGGGCGCCGCACCTGCGGATGCGCAGCGGCTGTCCAGAAGGGATCCGACCACGGAGTAGGTCCATGGGCTTGCGGCGCAGAGCCGGCAGGCTTCCCTGGTGGCCATCCTCGATCATCCACGGCGTCTGCCGGTTCAGGTGGATGCGCGCAGTGCGGGAGAACCTGGTGGCAGAGCGCATACAAAGAACCCCAAGTCCTGCTTGGGGTTCTTTTCCGCCAGGGCGGCAGGCGCTACCGCGGTCTGGAACTGCTAGCTGTGAGCAAGAATGCCCAGCCGGTTACTTGCACGTCTTTGGAATGCAGAGCCACTGGCCGGGGTAGATCAGGCGCCTATTTGGGATATCGTTCATTTGCACGATGCACTTGGGCGTCACACCGTACCAACTCCCGATTCCCCAGAGGGTATCGCCGCGCTGGACTTCGTACCACGCTTTGCAGGGTTTCGGCGTGGGCTGCGGCGTGCATGGGACCCACAGCACTTGACGTGGATAGATGAGGCGCCGGTCGGGGATCTTGTTTGCCCTCACGAGGGCTTTGGTCGTGGTCCCGTACTTGTAGGCGATGCCGCTCAGGGTCTCACCCCTTCGCACTACATGTTTGCACCACTTCTTGGCGGTTGGGGCAGCCCACGCCGCCTGGGTACCAAGCAGAGCGAGCAAAGTTAGGACGATTATGGCCAGTCTCACCTTTTTCATCGTGCTTCTCCTTTTCGTGGTGTGTGGGAGAACTGTATGGCTCTCCGGCTATGCTGCATACCGTACCTGCGACGGTATCTGTGTCAAATAAGTGGCCCTACGATGTAGTGCAGCGATGGCATCAGGGCACTCTGAAGGGTTGAAGACGACGTTCGCGGCTTTCCCCCTGTCTTCAACGCGCGGTTGGGGGGGGATCGATTGGTGACAATCCCTCCAAGAGAGGTTCATTTCGGTTTTCTGCAGTCACCTCCTTCCCATCTTGGGTGCGACGCACTTGAGCGGTGCATTGCACCTGCCCAGAAAAGGGCGCAGCCAGCGCTGTTGGTCTCGCTCCCAGAACAGGCCCGGCTGGAGATCGTGCTTTGGTCTTGCTTTCTTCTTTACCTGCTAACTGCCCGGAGTTAGCCCGGCAGCAGTTAACGATGCCTCCTCGGAGGCCTGCCGCCATGTGCGACCCTGTCAGAGAATCCGCCCAGGCTGCTGTCAGGCTGGGAAGATCACCGGCACTCGCGTGAGTGCTGCCTCAACGTATCCAGCTTCCAGCTTGATGAAGGCATCACGGGATATTGACCACGAGCGGCAAGTAGATGCGCTGGAGAGTGGCCGCTGTCACCGGTCCATGCTGTGTCTTGTTGCGCGCAAGATCCACGTCCTCGAGCCAGTAGTGGTAGACCTGCCCGGGAATGACGTCCATGTCCTCGTATTGGTAGGCGTGACCCTCCAATTGTGAGCCCAGGGCATGTTCGAAGTGAATCCGCTCCGCAGCCTCAAAGCTTGGCGTCGGGCCACGATACAGGTTGAATCCCCAGTTGTTCTGTTCCTTGAAGGTCTCCCACGCTACTACGATCTGCTGGTCCTCACCAGAAGCTGCAAAGTACGCCAAGTCGATGCTCGACGGGCGAGCGGCGATGGTGACAACCGCTGAGTCGTCGTCGCTGACGGGGTGGCCGTCATCGTCAACACCCGATGCAGTGACCACATTGGTGTGGGTGGAGTCAGGTTCGCCATAGACGCGGGCAGTGAAGGAGCAGGTGTATGTGCCGCCGATGGCGAGCGGCTGAGGCACCGAGCAGTCGCCGCGGCCGTTCAGGTCTCCGTATATGGTGTCTTGCAGGCTGTTGATCGTGACTGAATCCACCGCGGACAGGTTGTTGATCGTGAAGTCGAAAGTCACGTCGCTGCCGTCATCGTCATAGTACATCCAATAGGGATCCGCCGTCTTGATGACTTCTATGATGGATGGTACGTCGACGATGATCACGACCGCCGAGTCGTGGTCGCTGACGGGGTGGCCGTCATCGTCGACACCGGATGCTGTGACCACGTTGGTGTGCGTGTCGCCTGGGTTGCCGCCGACAAACTGGGAAAAGACACAGGTCATTCCCCCTGCCGGGGCCAGGGTGGCCGGCAGGGCACGGTCGCAATCGCCGCCGATATTTCCAAACTGGTCGTCCACGATGCTCTGGATGGTCACATTGTCGACGGCGCTGGTGTTCACGACTACCACTGTGAACTGCACATCGGCACCCGGTTCAGGTACGCTGGTCGGATCGGCCGTCTTGGTGACCCGGATGGAGGATGGGACGTCGGTGAGGATGACGGTGGCGCTATCACTGGCCGCGATCTGTCTGTCGTAGCGGTCCCTGGCCACTGCCGTCACGGTGTTGGTCTCGGTATCCCCGGCGTTGCCAGAGACGGTGGCGGTGAAGCTGCACGCATAGTGGCCGCCCACAGGAAGCGATTGCGGTACCGCGCAGGTGGTGCTGTCGATCGAGGGGTTGACAGCGCCAGGCAGGGTGGTGATATCGCCGTGGATGTCGTCGTCTAGTGAGGTCAGGTTGAGGGCTAGAGGGCTGGTGTTGTCGACGCGCACGGTGAACTCGACCAAGCCCCCTGGCTCAGGCAGGCTGTTGGGATCTGCGGTCTTGGTGACGGTAATGGATGGAGGAGGCAAGCACTGTACCCACCAGATGGTGGAGTCATGCGTCCGGGCTTGCACTTCCCCTGGCTCGGGTATTGTGAAGGACATAAAAGCCGGATCGGCAATCTCGAGCTGGCCCAGTAGCTGTTCAGGTCCGGCCTGAGGTACCAGGTAGGCCCAGGCATGCCTATCCTGGTCGTCGCGGAACTGGTTCTCGTGGTCCAGAACCTGGGTCAACACCACCCAGTCCGAGTTGAGCACACCCAGGTTGGCTACGTCAAGCGGATCCTGCTGGGGGCTAAACATGACCAACGGCGTCCGCCACCCCTGGACGATCTCCCAGGCATTGTAGATCCTTCTGGCGTCCGGGGCGCTCGGCGCCACTGGACTCGAGGCGCCAGCATCACCCTCAGCCGGCCAAGTCGTGTTCTGGGACGGAGTCACCAAGGCGACCGAGTGTGAAGTGTCACCGAACGGTTCCTCCCACGTCCTCTCCGGGAAAACCTCGGCAATGGCCTTTGCAGGGCCCTTTACCAAGTAGAGAAGCCCTTCCTCCAGGATCTCCTCTTCGCCGAGGTGGATTACTTCGGGCATGGGCTCCAAGGAACAGTCCTGAGACGAAGCGTCGCTGGTTGAAGCGGCGTCAGACTGTAGAGAGCCGCTGGCGTCGCCCAGGCTGGATAGCGCGGCGGAGACAGGGCTGCCCACCCCGCGGACGCTACCAAGGATGGGCAGAAGTGCTACAATCACTGCTGCTACGAGCAGATACTTTCTCCTCATTCTTCGCTCTCCCTATACTACCCCTCTCCTCATACGCAATCGCAGTGGCACTGGCGTCCATGTGGGGGCGCCTCGGATTCGATGAGGCCGCCTCGAGTAAGATGAGGCCGTCTCGAGTACGAGGAGGCCGCCTTCGCAGTACGGATGTGTGCGATTCCCAGCCCCGGCAATCTGCGCCGAACGGTAATAATAGTCGTGTTTCACGCAAAGACTGCGCGTTTTCACTTGTAGGTGCATTGTAACACGGTAGCCACGTGCCTTCTATCCTCTTACGGGTGGAGATTCCGGCGCAATATCCTAGCCCCTACGTACTAGACTTTGGTAGTAGGTTGGACTCATGTCGAAGCCGTCAGGAACTGTGTTCGGATGTAGGTCTTTTGCGGTCCCATTCGGGGGGCGCTGGTCCTTGATCCCAAGGGATGGCCCTACTGCGGCAGGTTGCTTGACGCATGACGATATGCCTGGTATAATGAATTGAAGGTGGAGAAAAGAACAAGGTCGTGCGATGAAGCTATTCCAAGGACTGGTCCTGCTGCAGAGGCGGCTTGCCGAGCAGGGATTATGGGTCACGGTGCTTTGGGCCGCTGACCATATAGTGCGTGTCTTCACAGGTGCGCCCCTGCGGCGCGTGAGCCAGATCACGCCGCACTTGCACGTGGGCGGACAATACCGGCGCCGTGGGTGGCCGAGGCTGGCGTCGCGGGGAATTACTGCGGTGGTCAATGCCCGGATCGAGTTCGATGACAACGATGCGGGCATTGCACCGCCAGGCTATTTGCACCTGCCAATTGTGGACAATGATGCCCCAACACTGGAGCAACTGCGCGCGGGCGCCGGTTTCATCGCCGAGCAGGTCGCCGAGGGCGGCGTAGTCTATGTCCATTGTGGGTCGGGAACGGGCCGGGCGCCTACCCTGGCCGCCGCGCATCTCATCAGCACCGGCATGTCGCCCGAGCAGGCCTGGGCGTGTATCCGGGATGCCCGCCCCTTCATCCGACCTACACCCGTGCAGGTCGAGCAGATCGAGCGTTCCGCCGCGCTGCTGTGAGTGGAGCTAGACCATGACCCTTGTCGTCATTGCCGACACAACTCGGGGCCTCAAGCCGGCGCTGGAGCAGGTTTTTGCCTCACACGGCGGCGTCGAGGCGGTGATCCCCAGAACGGGCGGCACCGTCTATGTCAAACCCAACGGCATCCACTTTACGCCCCACACCCACACCGCGCCGGCAGCCCTGGAGGCACTGCTAGCTTATCTGCGAGACCACGGGTATAGGCGCCTGGCCGTGATGGAAAGCTGCACCGGCGGCAATTTCACCCGTCTGGTGTTCAAGGTCACCGGCTACGCCCGCATTTGCCGGCGCTATGGAGCCCAATCGGTCTACCTGGACGAAGGTCCCACCGTAGAGGTTGGCCTGTGCGATGACACCCGCGTTCGCGTCCCCCGGCGTCTCCACGATGAGATCCTGAACCGGGGCGAGAATTTCTATTTGAACCTACCCAAGCTCAAGACTCACCCCATGACCACCGTCACGCTGGGCGTCAAGAACCAGCAGGCCTTCCCGGTGGACGCGGATCGCATGGGCCGTCACAGCCAGGAGACACTGCACAAGCGCCTGGCTGCGCTCTATGCCCTGACGCGCCCGGATTTTACTATCGTCGAGGGGCTGGTCGCCACGGCCCACGGGCATTTTCCACCCACCGCCCTGCTAGCTGAATGCGTCGTTCCAATGAACGTGCTTATTGGCGGGCTTGACACGCTGGCCGTGGACGTGGTGGGGGCCAGGGTCCTGGGCTACGGCCTGGAGCAGGTCGAGCACCTGCGGCTATGCTCCGAGTGGGAGTTGGGCGAGGGGGACATGGCACGCATCGACGTGCAGGGTGTGCCCTTGAGCCGTTTCACGGCGCGTCTGCCCCACACGCTGCTGGGCCGCTTTCATCCTGAGGTCCGGTGGGTCGTAGGCCGCACCAAGGCATGTATCGAAGGATGCCGGGGCAACTCCGAATGCATCCAGGAGATGCTCTACAACGATTACGGTGGGGCGGGGGGCTGGACCCTTGTTTGTGGCTCTGGCTTTGAGGAGATCGATTTGCACGAATTGCCGGGGGACATTCTCGTGGCCGGCCGGTGTGCTTGTGAGGAGGTGGGGGACAGGCTGCGCCAGCGCTACCCAGAGCGGCGCATATTCCTGATCCCGGAACATAACGACCTGATGAGCAATACCCGCTACCAGGCCCGCCTGATGGGCGTGACTCCCGTGAGAATGGTGCCGCTGAACCCGCTTGTTTCCGCTCTTACGCTGCTGCAGGCCAGGCTTCATGGTCTGACGGCACGGGTGCCGCCGCTCCTGGGTTGAATGCGACGTTGGGGGGAATCATGGAGAGAAGGGGAACGGCCTGCGGTCCCACTCCGGTGGGCGCTCACTGCATTGAGCACGGTCACTGGATCCAGAACCCGATGCAGGTGGAGCCGGATGACCGGCGGCTGGCCCTCCTGGGGCGAGGGGAGTAGGGCCGGGTCGTGTCTCCTCAATCCAGGGCGATCGTGCATCTCGATCTGGATGCTTTCTTCGCCGCCGTCGAGGCTGTGGAGGACCCCGACCTGGCGGGCCGGCCGCTGATCATCGGCGGTGGGGCACAGGAACGTGGTGTCGTCGCCGCTGCATCCTATCCGGCCCGAGCCCTTGGCGTCCGCTCGGCGATGCCCACATCCCGCGCCTTGACTCTGTGCCCTGGAGCGATTGTGCTCCCACCCCGCCATCGTCTGTACCGCCAGTACTCGCGACGGGTCATGGAGATCTTGCACCGGGCATCACCGCTGGTGGAACAGATGAGCGTCGACGAGGCCTTTCTTGATCTGACGGACCTCGTCGCTGGCTGGGAAGCCGCGATTGAGATCGCCATGCGGCTTCAGCGCCGGGTCAGGGAGGAGACTGGCCTGTCGGCATCGCTGGGTGTGGCGACGAACAAACTGGTGGCCAAGGTAGCCTCAGACCGGGACAAGCCCGGTGGGCTGACCGTGGTACGGCCCGGAGAGGAGGCGGCCTTTCTTGCCCCGTTGCCGGTGCGTGTGCTGTGGGGTGTGGGTCCGGTGACGGCACAGAAGCTGTCCAGAATGGGCGTGACCACTGTGGGCGAATTGGCCCGCGTCGGTGAGGGTGAATTGCGGGCGAGCTTTGGCCAGCAGGGGCCGGCCATGGTGCGGCGGGCGCGGGGCATTGACGAGCGGGCACTTGCCACACATCACGAGCGCAAGTCGGTAAGCCAGGAGAGGACGTTCAGCCACGACTTGGCAGACACCGACGCACTGAAGCAACAGCTCTGGCGGTTGAGCCAGGGCGTCAGCCGCCGGTTGAAAGGGGCCGGCCTGGCCGCATGCACAGTGTCGATAAAGCTGCGGTACGCTGATTTCACGACGATGAGCCGGCAGATGACTGTGGCCGTGCCGACCGACGATGCGCAGGAGGTCTACCGCGCGGCACTGACACTGTTCGGCCGGGTGTGGCTGAAGGGACGACCTGTCCGGCTTCTGGGGGTTGCTGCACGGCGGCTGTCCTCGCCAGTAGGTCAGTTGCCGCTCATGCTGGATGGGGACAAACGGTCCCAAGTGTGATTCGACCCAACGGGCTAACGTAGAAACAGCAGGCAGAAACCCCTGGCATGAGTCGAGGGCGAGCTCACGGTTGGCCTCTGTAAGCAGTGATGCCTTTCCCGCCTTCCGGTGGGGGTTTCGATTCATGCCAGGTTCTCGGTCTTCAGAGCCATAGTGGAAGCGGGTGTCGGGAAATCACCATGCCCACGGAGACACAACAGTACGTCTACGGTCTTCTCCGGCAGATGCCCTCCGGTGGATTGGCTGCCGCGCAGCAGCTCTTCTGCACGGGACTCGGGTACGGTCGCGCTGATGAGCCCCTTTCCATCAATGGCTGGCCCGATCACGCGCGTGATGTGCTGGACAGCGGTCCCGTCCTGATAGCTCAACATAAGACTCGCCTCGGCTCCTTCGACGTGATCTACACCCGGCTGGTCCCAGCACAAAGGGACGGTGTTTTTCCCCTCTCCCTCACGGCGGAGCGCCTGGTGGTGGAGCAACTCCTGAAGGACCACCCCTACGCTCTCTTTGTCTTTGGCGGGCCGGATGAGCAGCACTGGCACCTGGTCAACGTCCGCCACGGCACAGAGGCGGCCCAGCGCGCCGTGCTTCGCCGGATAGCGATTGGTCCCCGCGAGCGATTGCATGTTGCCTCAGAACGTGTGGCTCTGCTGGACCTGGCCACGATGCGTCCTGGTGGAGCCCCTATGCAAGTCCCAGGCAGTTGCGCTGCGACCGTGCACCGCGTCGATCTCTCCCCCCTGAGCATCCAGCAACGTCATGATGAAGCCTTTGACGTGGCAGCCATAGCCACCAAGTTCTTCCAGGGGTACCGACGCGTCTTTCACGACCTCAGGCAAGAGCTGGAGCTTCAGACAGGGGATGCAAGTTGGGCCCACGACTATGCGCTTCAGTTCCTCAGCCGGTTGATGGCCGTGTATTTCGTCCAGCGAACACGCTGGCTGGGGGATGATCCCCAGTTTGTGGCTTCGTTGTGGCGCGCCTACCGTAGCGTGACTCCTACCGGGCGGCAGGCCGGCGCTAGCTGTGAGAACACCTTTGTCGGTGAGTGGCTGGAGGTACTGTATTTTGGGGATGTCAGCACCCGCCTCCTGGCCGATCATGGGACCGGCGGGGCCGAACCCCACGGGCTGGGGCCGCCTCCGCCCCGTGCCAAGCGGGAGATCCTGTCGACTGCCCCGGCGCTCGGAGGCGGGCTTTTTAGGCGCAATGATCTGGATCAGACCCACCGTCCCACCATCACCGATGCCCGTTTCCAGCGGATCTTCGAGTTCCTGGAAGGTTATGACTTTTCCATCAGCGAGGACGGGATCCTGGATCAAGAGGTGGTTGTGGATCCGGCCATGATCGGCCAGGTCTGCGAGAACCTGGTCAATCTCTCCGAAGGGAGCCATGAACGGGGCGAGATGGGCGTTTTCTACACCCCTCGGGTCGAGATAGACCTTATGTGTCGCCTCGCCCTGGCGGATTGGCTGGCCAATCACCTCGGTCGTGAGCATAAACCATTGCTCTACGAAGCGGTCTTTGCCTTCGGTCCGCAAGAAAA
>CBDUWJ010000073.1:0-9070 GCA_965370895.1 uncultured Anaerolineae bacterium
GGGTCTCTGGATTTGGTGCAGGAGGACAGCGATGGTATAATTGCCGTGGCCCGCCAGGGTCATGACTATGGAGAGGTAGCATAGCCCGGCCTAATGCGCACGATTGGAAATCGTGTGAGGGTAACACCTCCGCGGGTTCGAATCCCGCCCTCTCCGCTAGCATTGCGCAAACGCCGTAGGCGTAGGACAGCCTGCGGTGTTTGTCAAGGTCTCGCAGTGGACTCCCTGGTTTGAGCGGCTTTGACAAGCTGTCCAGCCAACATACCCCCCAGGACGGCCAAGTCCTCAGTCGGAAGGTAGTGACTGGCTGCTGCGTCGAACAGCACATTGGCACTGGCGGAGAACTCTTCGTCGGCCAGATAGAGCACGACGGCTAGCCACACACGGGGCAGTGCTCGAAACAGGAAGGAGGCGTCGCCGAAGGAGAGGCGTTCGCCTCCCAAGGTCTTGGCTGCAGCATCAAACGCTGTTCGGTTGGCGCCAAAAGCGCGAGCCAATCGCAGGCTGGCTCTCTGTTCAAAGGCGGCATGGTAGCCCAGGCCACCGGGCAAGTTGCGAAAGGCGATCCACTGGCTGTTCACAGCAGTTCCATCAGCCGTGAGGAGATAGTGGAGAAGCAGGATACGGGTGGCGATGTCTGCTTCCTTCTGATCGCCAGCCCGCTGCACAGCACCCTCGGGCCAACTGACATAATGATTGATGCCAAAGAAGGGAACCTGGAAGCGCCCGCTGACGGTATCAGCGGCTGTGTAAGACACAGCGCCGCGCGCTGCTGCCACCGTAGGCCCGATCTGGGCAAGGGCCAGTTGTGCTTTCTGCAGAGCTGGTCCATACATTTCTTCGGGCGTTCGTGGTTTCTTGTGCATCGCAAGACCTCCCGTCAGGGGAAGGCGCGTGCCTTCTCCGATTCGCCTGGCACTGGCCATTGTACCATCTTCTGGGATGGCTGTCCAGTTGGCTTGGGTTGAGGCTGAAGGAAGGCAAACCGATCAGATCTTGAGATGGATCGCACGCGTGTGGTGACAAGGCGATGGGACGAATTTGCCAAGGGGCATGGACTGTGCTACAATGTCAGCGTCATAGCAGCGGGTTTGTGGAAAAGTGGGGCCGCCCCACTTTTCTTGCTATCAGGGGGTAGAGGCAATTCGACATGAAAAGCGATTTCATGCTAGCGATCAACCAATTGTGCACTGAGCGCAAGCTTTCGCGCGAGGTGGTGTTGGAGGCTGTGGAAGCTGCTCTGATATCTGCCTACAAGCGCAATTTTGGGTCGGCGACCAATATCGAGGCACGCGTCGATCCAAACACAGGCGATGTACGGGTGTTCGCCATAAAGGAAGTGGTGGAGACCGTGCAGGATGAGAAGATACAGATCTCGCTGGCGGAGGCGGGTCACGTAAGCCCCGAGGCCGAGCTTGGGGCAGATGTCATGATTGAAAGCACGCCTCGGGACTTTGGACGGATCGCGGCCCAGACAGCGAAACAGGTGATCCTGCAACGCATCCGAGAGGCGGAGCGCGAAGTTCTGTTCAGCACGTTTGTTGACAAGACTGGCGACATTGCGCTGGGCACGGTCCAGAGTGTGGAGTATCATTCGGGCAACGCGATCGTGAACGTGGATGGCGCTGAGGCTCTACTGCCCGCTCGCGAGCAGGTGCCTGGTGAACGGTACCGGCGCGGAGTGCGCCTGCGGGCCTACGTGATGGATGTGCGCCGAGGGAATAGGGGACCACAGATTACCCTTTCGCGGCGCACGCCGGCACTGTTGAGCCGGTTGCTTGAACTGGAGGTCCCCGAGGTCTTTAGTGGTGCAGTGGAGATCAAGGCCATCGCCCGCGAGGCTGGTTCACGGTCCAAGGTGGCTGTGCATGCCACCCAGGATGGTGTGGACCCGGTGGGGTCGTGCGTGGGCGTCCGGGGCGGCCGCATTCAGAGCGTGGTCAACGAGTTGGGCGGCGAAAAGATCGACGTCGTGCAGTGGGACCCTAATGTGGGGGCTTTTATCGGCAACGCCTTGAGCCCAGCCAAGGTAATGAACGTGCTGCTGGATGATGATCCGAACGCGGGCAAGACGGCCACGGTCATCGTCCCCGACCGTCAATTATCACTGGCCATCGGCAAAGAAGGGCAGAACGCGCGTCTGGCGGCCAAGCTGACTGGCTGGCGCATTGATATCAAGAGTGCAACGGAAACGGCCGAAGAAACCTTGGGTCGCTTTGTGGAGCCGGAGATCGCACCGGAGGAGATGGACCTGTTGACGCTAGCGGAGAGCCTTCTTCGCGGGCGTGACTCGGAGGAGTTCAGTGAGACGGAGCGTTCTCTGATTGATGCCGAGCTCGGGCGGAGTGGCGATGCTGACCTGCCCTGGCCGGCAGTTCCGGGAGAGCCGATTCCTGCTCGGATCCCGTCCGCCGATGCAGAGCCTGCGACCGAGCTCGGGGCGAGCCCAGAGTCCGTCGATGTGGAAGCGGCTCTGGCCGCCGAGCCACATGCACCCGCTGACCTGGGCGAGGAACCAGGTGCGCCGGTTGCTGGGACGCGGCCTGCCGAGGTCGTGACAGAAGGGGAGGAGGCGGGCGACGCATCTGAAACCGTGCCGTCTTTTGAGGGAGAACCGCTCGAGGATTCGCTGGGCTGGGTAGCCACCGAGCCCCCGGAGGAGTTTCAATACGATTGGGACGAGGCTGTGCCCACGGAAGGGGACCGAGGCTGGCAATCGGAATGGGGAAGCGAGAAGAAAGAGGAACCCGAAGAGCTTGCCAAGCAGAAAGCGGCAATGACTCGAAGGACGAAGAAGCGACGGAAGAGGGGCAGGCAGACCTCTGACTCTCAGGCCGACAACCAAGATCGTGGCGGGAGAGGGTGGGGGTCATGAGATGCGGTACCCCCTGCGCGCGGCGTCTACCTACGATCGGCAGGCTCCCTGCTGGTGTGGCAACGGCAACCTCGGGCAGTCAAGCTCAAGCGGGAACGATTTCCCTCGCGTGCAATTCGGGGTCAAAGCCCCCGATGGCTCTGCTCGGGGAGGTTTTCGGACCCCGCTACGTCCGGGGGCAGCGTTCGCGTGTTCGGCTTGACGAGGAAGAGAGGGTGGCGCCATGGCGCCAGAGAGAGAGTCGCCTGGCAAGCGGCGCAAGCACGTGCCACTGCGGACGTGCATTGCCTGCCGGCAAAAGCGCCCCAAGCGAGAGTTGATTCGCGTCGTCCGTACGTCAGCGGGTGGTCCTCCACCGGCGCGTGCTCTGGAGGTAGATCCCAAAGGAAAACGCGCAGGCCGAGGGGCATATCTTTGTCCCGACCGGCAGTGCTGGCAGGTGGCTCTGGACCCCGCACCACCGGCGCGCAAGCAACTGGAACAGGCCCTTAGGTGCCGGGTGAGCGATGAGGACGTGGCGCACCTGTACGATGCCCTGAGGGTAGTTGCCGGGTCACAACTGGACGAGGCCCCAATGACGGGGGGTGGCTGTGACTCAGCGTGACACTCGGGTGCGGCTAGATGGAGTGTCATTGGAGGGTGTCCTACTTCAGGGCCTCGAGCGGTGGAAGCCTCTACAACAAGAAGTCTCTGCAAGCAGAAGCCTCTGCTAGCAGAGGATGGGCCAGACAGACTGGGATTGGATTTGCTCAAGGTGGGAGGTAGCAGAATGGGACGAGGACAGGCAAGTCAGGGCCAACGGCCAAGCAGGCCACAGGGGACGACTGGGGTGAACCCGCCACAGCCAACGCCGGCAAAGCCCGGTGTTGTCGAATTGCCGGAGGCCCTGACTGTGCGAGAGTTGGCCCGGGCTTTGCGCACGAGCCCCATCGATGTGATCAAGGCGTTGATGGCCAGCGGCATTGTGGCTGGCATCAACCAGACCATCGATTATGATACAGCCGAGATTGTCGCCAGCGAGCTGGGATTTGAGACAAGACCGGCCCAAGCTGAAGAGGCAGAGACCAGGGAAGAGGACGGGGCACTGGAAGAGCGCAAGACGCTCTGGCAGCAGTTGGCGGAGAGTGAACCACCGGAAAAGCTCGAGCCGCGTCCGCCGGTGGTGACTGTGCTGGGACACGTGGACCATGGCAAGACCACTTTGCTGGACGCCATGCGTGAGACGAACGTGGTGGCTGGCGAGTCGGGTGGGATCACACAGCACATCGGTGCCTACCAGGTAGAGAAGGATGGCCGCAAGATAACCTTTGTGGATACCCCAGGCCACGAGGCGTTTACGACCATGCGGGCCAGGGGCGCCCAGGTGACTGACTTGGCTGTGCTCGTGATTGCCGCTGATGATGGGGTGATGCCCCAGACACGGGAGGCAATCGACCATGCCCGGGCGGCCGGAGTACCCATCCTGGTAGCGCTGAACAAGATGGACAAATCCAGCGCTCAGCCGGAGCGGGTCAAGCAGCAATTATCGGGAATGGATCTGACCGTTGAGGACTGGGGCGGTGATGTTATCTGCGTGGAAGTGTCGGCCATCCAGAAGCAGGGCATTGAGGACCTCTTGGAGAACATCCTGTTGGTGACTGACGTGGCCGACCTGCGTAGCAATCCTACTCGACCAGCTGTGGGAACAGTGATCGAGGGTGAGCTCGACAGGCACATGGGTGCCGTCGCAACTCTGCTAGTCCAGGCAGGCACCCTGCGGGTAGGCGACGCGCTATTGATTGGTGCCATCTCGGGTCGCGTGCGGGCCATGGTGAACCACCGGGGCGATCCGCTGGTGGAAGCCGTGCCATCGATGCCTGTGCTGGTGTCGGGCCTGTCGGATGTGCCCAGGGCCGGCGACATCTTTGAGGTGGTCGACAGCGAGCGTGAAGCCCGGGCCATTGCGGCGGAGCGGGCCGAGACGCAGCGCCTGGCCGATGTGAGGCCAACGAGGCTCAAGGCCTTTAGCCTGGACGAGATCTGGAGCCAGTTTCTGTCGGGTGAGGTCCAGGAGTTGAACCTGATCCTCAAGGCTGACGTGCAGGGCTCGCTGGAGCCGATAGTCAACTCGTTGGAGCAACTTGGAGACGAGGAACTGCAGGCAAAGATCCTGCATCAGGGCGTCGGCAATGTCTCCGAGTCGGACGTCATGCTGGCCTCGGCTTCGCGAGCCATTATCATCGGCTTTCACGTGGACGTGGATGAGGCGGCGCGGAGATTGGCGGGGCAGGATGGTGTGAGCATCCGCCAATACACCATCATTTACAATCTAATCGATGATGTGGACAAAGCTCTCAAGGGACTTCTGAAACCGGTGTACGAGGAGGTAGTCCTTGGCCATGCAGTGGTGCGGGCTGTGTTCCGCATAAGGCGTCGGGGGAATGTGGCCGGTTGCTACGTGACCGACGGCGAGGTGACACGCAATTCCTCGGCCCGCGTGCTCCGGGATGGGGGAGAGCTTTTCGACAATGAGCTCGATTCGCTCAAGCGATTCAAGGACGATGTGGCAGAAGTTAAGGCAGGCTTTGAGTGCGGAATCAGCATCGCCGGGTTTGACGACTTCCGCGAAGGCGACGTCTTGGAATTCTACAGAGAGGAACTGGCTGCAGCTTGACCCCTGGTCAGGCGCTGATGGTCGATATCTGCGGGCAAAAGGGAGCTTTGTCAAGGTAAGCAGGTGCATTGCCCGCCATCGACCAGTTGCTGCCACCTATCCACGACTATGCGTACCTACTCGGACCCCATCAGCCGTCGCCAGCGTCGTGTGTCGGAACTGATTCACCGGGAGCTAAGCGTTCTCCTGATGTTTGATGCGCAAGATCCGCGCCTGACAGGCGTGACCATTGTTGGCGTGAACGTTACGCCGGATCTGTTGCTGGCCCGTGTCCATTTTACTGTCTTGGGTGATGCCGACGAGGAGAAAGAGGCTCTGGCCGGTCTGGAGCACGCTGGTGGTTTCCTGCGGACTCAACTAGCCGCACGGGTTCGGCTGCGCTCTGTGCCGGAGCTGGTGTTTCTCTTGGACCAGAGTGCGGCGTACGCGCGCCGGATTGACGAGCTGTTGGATCAAGTGAAAGCGAGCGAAGGCTATTCGGAAGCCAACAGCCTGGACAATGAGGCTTCAGCATGATGCTGGGACAACCTCCTGGCCCCGAGGTGCGTACACCTGCAGGGTCGCAGGGTAAGGCGAATGACGTGCCTCTGGTACACGAGTCTATTCTCCGCGCCAAGCGGATTCTGCTGGTGACGCACGTGGCACCCGACGGCGACGCGATCGGCTCGATGCTTGGCTTGGGCTGGCTGCTGCGAGCTCAGGACAAGGAGCTGATCATGACCTGCGAGGATCCGGTCCCGGAGGTCTATCGTTGGCTACCAGGCAGTCGTCAGGTGGTTCAGCTAGCTCCTGGTCTTGAGCAGCATGACCTAGTGATCAGCCTCGACTGCAGCGATCGGCGTCGGATGGGGCGAGTGTTCGGACCGGGTCAGTGCTATGGTGAGGAAAGGGCGACGGTGCCGTTGATCAACATAGACCATCACGTGACCAATACCCGATTTGGTGCGGTCAATTGGGTGGACCCCTCGAGCGTTGCCACTGCGCAGATGATTTTGGGCCTGGCAGATGCCGCCTGCCGTGGCGGACAGGTTGGTTGGGATGTGACCGAATCCGTTGCCATCTGCCTGCTGACAGGTATTGTGACTGACACTCGATCGTTTCGTACGCCGAACGTGGATGCAGCAGCCTTGCGCGCGGCAATCCGGCTCATGGAAGCGGGGGCTGTGCTCAGTGACATCAC
Source organism: uncultured Anaerolineae bacterium (assembly GCA_965370895.1). Taxonomy (GTDB): domain Bacteria; phylum Chloroflexota; class Anaerolineae; order JAAYZQ01; family JAAYZQ01; genus CBDUWJ01. The sequence continues at coordinate 6,709 of CBDUWJ010000073.1, forward strand.
CCGGCGGGCGCTCGAGCAACGACCCCTGGCCTCGATCCGGCTGTGGGGGCAGGCTATTGGCCAATTGCAGTTGCGGGATGGCATTCTGTGGACCGAGGTCACCCCGTCGATGCGCCGTCGCTGGGCACTGGGTGAGGATGGCGACTCGGGTCTGACGAACTTTCTGTCCGGCGTGCGGGAAGCTGACGTTGTCATCGTCTTTACCGAGCAAGACAACGGGACCGTGGACGTGGGAATGCGGGCAGCGCCAGCCTACGACGTGGCCCAAGTGGCCCTCGATTTGGGCGGCGGAGGCCATCCCCAGGCAGCTGGCTGCAGCCTGGAAGGGGACTTGGCAGACGTAAGAGAGAGGGTCCTGGACGAGGTGCGGCGCAGTATGGCAGTCCAACGACTGGAGGCCTCTTGACCTGTCCAGGTGGGGTCCCCATCAAGCGCAGTTATTCGGAGCCTGCCCTTTGGGCCCAGGCGTAGGTTGTGTGTTCCGCTCCGGCCCGTATCCGGATCGTGCCCCAAGGGAGACGTTCACTAGCTCGGAGCGCTTTGTCAACGCGTGGCCCACGCGCGGGATGTCTACCCTCTTCAACGGTCCCGCTTTGGTGGGCTAGGACTGCGCGCCGTTCGGATGACTGCCCCGGCGGCGATGTGCGGTGGGAATCAGAGCCGGGGCTGGCACTGGTCTGTAGCCATTCCGACCCCGCCCCTCCTGGGGGAGGCGTTCGTCGGATCATCAGATGCTCAGGGGCGTCCTGTGCACTCCTTATCACACCAGGCGAGGAGATGAAGAACCGTCAGAGGACGCCGATCTTGTTGGATGGCGTCAGGGAGGTTGGCAGCGATGCCTGAATGTGCCCGGTGCCCAATGGCTGGAGGCGCGTCGCGTCCTCGCTGGGTTGCACCCCGGCGGGCGGTGCCCCTATCTGGCATAGTAAATGTGGACAAGCCGCCCCACATGACGTCCCACGATGTGGTGAACGCCGTACGGCGCATGGCTGGTCAGCGCAAGGTGGGACACGCTGGTACGCTAGATCCCATGGCTACTGGCGTGTTGCTTGTCTGCTTGGGCCGGGCCACCCGCGTTGCCGAATACCTGATGGCCGGCCGCAAGCGGTACCTTGCGACTATCGTCCTGGGTACCACGACGGACACGTATGACGCGGAGGGGAAGGTCGTCAGTAGCGCGGGCCCCACCGCCTTTGCCCGAGAGGAAATCGAGAGCGCACTGGTGGACTTTGTGGGCTCTCTGGAGCAGGTGCCCCCGATCTATTCGGCCCTCAAGCGAGACGGACAGCCCCTCTACAAGTTGGCGAGAAAAGGACAGAAGGTTGAGCTTGAGGCACGTGCCATAGAGATCGAGGAGATAGCCCTCTTGGACTGGACTTCGCCGTCGCTTGTGATCAGAGTGGACTGCTCACCTGGAACCTATATCCGCTCGCTGGCTCACGATCTTGGGCAGCGCCTGGGGAGTGGGGCGCATCTGGGCTCGCTGGCGCGTCTGGCCAGCGGCCGATTCACTCTGGAGGAGGCGGTGAGCCTGGAGCGGCTGGAGGAGGCATTCCGGCATGGCCAGGAGGGCAGGTACCTGCTGCCCCTCGACGAGGCGCTAATTGACTGGCCGGCGCTGATCGTCGACGAGGACGATGCGCGCCGCGTGGCGCAGGGACAGGCAATCCGGGGTGATCCGCCTGCGGCAGACGTTCAGAGGCCTCAGGAAAGTCGACTGAGCCTACTAGAGTCGCCGGCGCGCCCTCTGCCCGAAGGCTCAGCCAGGCCGTCGAATGGCAAAGATGGGGCTCTTCTCTGTCGTGCTTATTCGCTGGATGGCGATTTCCTGGCGGTAATGGCCTACCAGCCCGAGACGGGATTGTGGCGACCCAAAAAGGTGTTTGCTTCGGGATAGCTCCGTCCCAGATGAGCCCCAGCGGGGTGCTCTGCCTCGCTGCCGGGCAGCGCTAGGAATCCTGCATAGTAAGAATATGAACGTGATAGATGATCTTGCCAGGGCCAGTTTGCGGCAGGATACGATCGTAACCGTCGGTGCCTTTGACGGGGTGCATCGGGGACACCAAATTCTCGTCAAAGAGGTGGTTGACCGGGCACGCGCTACTGATCGGCTGGCGGTTCTGATTACGTTTCATCCCCATCCCGCGATGGTTCTGGCGCCGGAAAGCGCCCCGCGTCTCTTGACCACACCGAGCGAGAAAGTGGCTCTGCTAGAGGGCCTCGGTCTGGACCTTGTGGTGCTGGTGCGTTTCAACCGTGACATGGCCGCCACGCCGGCCCTCGATTTCATGGAAGCGGTGTTCCGGCACCTGAGGATGCGGGAGTTGTGGGTGGGCGCCGGCTTTGCATTGGGCCGGAACCG
>CBDUWJ010000074.1:0-8923 GCA_965370895.1 uncultured Anaerolineae bacterium
CGCCGGTCAGTGCCCAGGGCCGTTCGGGACGCTCTGGCTCCTGGATCTCTGGGAATTCGACGGGCTCCATGATCTGACCGATCATGCCATCGGCGATGACGGTGACAGGTTGCAGGTATTTGTCGGCCAGGTCAAAGGCCGTGATGATCAGGTCCACTGTCTCCTGCACGGTCGAGGGCGCCAGGACGGTGAGGTTGTAGTCACCGTGACCGCCGCCCTTGGTCATCTGAAAGTAGTCGCCTTGAGCGGGCTGGATATTGCCCAAGCCTGGCCCGCCGCGCATGATGTTGACGATGACGCAGGGCACAAAGGACATGGCGATGTAGGATATGGCTTCCTGCATTAGACTGTAGCCGGGGCTGGAGGTGGTGGTCATCACCCGGGCGCCGGTACAGGCTGCGCCGTAGACCATGTTGATGGCCCCCAACTCGCTTTCGGCCTGGACAAAGGCCCGGCCCAGTTCTGGCATCCTGCGCGACATATACTCCAGGATCTCGGTCTGTGGGGTGATGGGATAGCCAAAGTAGGCATCGCATCCAGCGCGGATGGCGGCTTCGGCTATGGCCTCGTTGCCTTTCATCAGTACTTTCATGGATTCGATCCTTTCCAGAAGCTTGCGGCCCCCAGGATGCGGGCCGCAAGCTCGCAACAGGCGCCACGCGTCGTGTGGCCTAGTGCGGTCCGGCGGTCATGGTCGGTGTGCGGTTCACGCTCCTCGCTTCTTCTTTGGCGTCCGGTACACGGTGATCACCATATCTGGGCACATCATGGCGCACAGGGTGCAGCCCGTGCACTTGCCAGCGGGGTCGACAAAGATCGAGGGACGGTAGCCCTTGACGTTGAAGTGATTGGCCATTTGAACCAGGTCGCCCTGAGGGCAGACGGTCGTGCACAGCTCGCATCCCTTGCACAGATCTTCATCGATAACGATGTGGCTCATACTTGGCAGCTCCTTTGTGTTCCCATGGTTCCGTTTGCTCATCCGGCCCTCCTGTGCCTGTTGGGGCCAATCTGTCATTTAGTTAGATAGACCCCCAGGGCCAGGGACATGAGCTTCTGCTCTGGCGGATCGGATCGGGAAGGCATGATGATAGGGCATTTGGCACCCACGACCACACCCGCCATCTGGCCCTGGGCAAAGTAGGACAGGGCCTTGGCCAGAATGTTCCCCGATTCCACGTCGGGTGTGATCAGGATGTCGGCGCGGCCAGCTACCTGGCTCTCAATGCCCTTCATCTGCGCCGCCTTCAGCGAAATGGCGTTGTCCAGGGCCAGGGGCCCGTCTACAAGGCCATGTCGAATCTGGCCGCGCTCTGCCATTTTTGACAGGTTGGCGGCGTCCAAGTTGGCCGGCATGTCGGGGTTGACCATCTCTGTCGCGGCCAGGATAGCCACCCTGGGCTGTTCAATGCCCAGTTCCATCGCCGTATCAATGGCGTTCTGTACGATGGCCACCTTCTGCGCCAGAGTGGGTGAGACGATGATGCCCACATCGCTGATGAAAAGCAGCCGGTCAAAGTCGGGGAGCTCAAAGATGCTCACATCGCAGATTACCTTTCCAATGCGCAATCCCTTCTCGCGATCCAGGGTGGCTCTCATCAACTGAACTGGCAGTGCCCGGCCGTTCATCAGCAGGTCTGCTTCCTCGGCGTGGATCATCGCCACAGCCTTGTAGGCAGCCGCAACCATGTCCTCCTCGTCGATGATCTCCATGCCGGCGAGGTCCACGCCCTCTTCCTCGGCAATAGCGCGCACCCGGGCAGGGTTGTCGATCAGAACACAATCAGCCAGACCCATTCCCCGGGCCAGGCGGGCGGCATGGAGTGTTTGCCGTTGGCCACCGCCGACGATGGCGACCCGTTTTGGCGCGCGCGCCATCGTTGCTTCTATCAATTGTGCAAAGTTTCGAATGGCCATCGATTCCTATCGCCCTCCCTCCGATTCCTATCGCCCCCCGATTCCCATCGCCCCTAGCCAAAGGTGGGGACCTCGCTCCACTTCCCGGCGTTGGAGACGGCTCACTCCCAGGACATGGTAAAATACCGGTCGAGGGTCAGCACCGGCTCATGGCTATCGAACTCCCTGACCCAGCGTCGTTCCACACAGACGAAGGCAATGGGCAGGCTCAATCCCCGCGCAAATGCCGCGATCCTGGCGTGGCCCTCGGTGACGTGTCGGGCTGTTGTCTCGCCTATCAGGTTAGGGTTGCTAACCAGACTGGTCACCTGCAAGCGGGCGCTCGCCTCGATCTCGGCAATCGAGCGGGTCAGACCGTCCAGGGTATCGGTGAACGGCCGGTACGGGTTCACCACGAAGTACATCGTGTAGCCCCGCTGGCGGATAGCTGCACTGAACTGCCCCAAGGCACGAGCGCCCTGTTGGTCGCCGCCCACGTCCAGGACCACGGGCCGGTCGGGTTGCTCTATGGCCCCCAGGATCTGGGGCGTGATGGCCGGCGTATCCAGGTGCTGGCCGATGACTGATGGTGCGATCACCTCGACCCCGCGATCTTGCATTACCTCGGCTGTCTCTCGCGAACGAAAGTAGGGTGTCACGATGTCCAGATCGATCAAGATGACCCGCTCGGAGGCTGGAGGATGGATGGTTTGGCGATGTCCCTCCGGTATATGGCCTTTCCGGACATGCTCACCCCACGCGTTGGACGTTGTACGTTCATCTTGTTGCCAGTTTCCAGCCTCCCGATTCCGACCTTGAACCTGGGCCAGCGCATAGTTGATCGCGACTTCAGTCTTGCCACTGCCAAAGCGGCCGGCAAAAATGGTGATGGCAACCGCCGCGGGAACAGTTGGGTGAGCCAGATGGGATTCAGACCCTGCCTCTGCTGGGGCAGGCCTCCCGTCCGGGCGTGGCGCGGTCAGCTTCATGGGGCAAGCATCACTCCCATTGCCAGCGAGACCAGCTTGGCCTCACGGGTATCCGATCGAGACGGCAAGATCAAGGGGCGACGGGCGCCCACCACGACGCCGGCCATCTTTCCCTGGGCAAAGTAGGTGATGGCCTTGGCCAGGACGTTGCCTGCCTCGATGTCAGGGGTGATCAGGATGTCGGCGTAACCAGCGACATCGCTCTTGATGCCCTTGATCCGCACCGATTCTGGAGAGATGGCGTTGTCCAGCGCCAGAGGACCGTCCACCAGCCCGCCGGTAATCTGGCCCCGGTCCGCCATTTTTGACAGGTTGGCTGCATCGAGGGTCGTGGGGATTTTTGGATTCACCACTTCCGTGGCCGCCAGGACCGCCACTCGGGGCAGGTTGATCCCCAGGGCGTGGGCCACATCGATGGCGTTTTGCACGATCTGGACCTTCTGCTCCAGGTCAGGGGCGACCACCACGCCGGCGTCGCTGATAAAGATCAGCCGGTCAAAGTCAGGGATCTCAAAGATGGCCACGTGGGTGAAGAGGCGCCCGGTCCGCAGTCCCAGTTCTTTTCTTAGAGCAGCCCGAAGGAAGTCACTCGTTTCCACCTTGCCCTTCATGGCGATGTCCGCCTGGCCTTCACTGACCAGTTTCATCACCCGCCAGGCGGCCTCGCGATGGTTGGGCTCGTGGACCACGTCCATGCGCGAAATGTCAAATCCCTCGTGGTCGGCGATCTGCTCTATCAGGTTGCTGTCGCCCACCAAGATCACCTCGGCCAGGCCAGCCATCTCGGCGTCGAGTCCAGCCAACATGATCTCCGCCTGGTCGCCCGCTGCGACGGCCACGGTCTTGGGTCCTTTTGCCCTGGCGGCTTCCAGCAGTTCTGTAAATGTTCTTATCCTCATCCTGTCCCTCCGATTCCCATCAAGGACCTCCCCGGTGAAGCAACCAGGGGTTGCCCAGCGACCGGAGATCTCGCGTGATCACAGAGTGGCCAGAGGTTCCGGCGGTTGCTGGAAGAGGGAGCGGACCACTGTTCTGCGAACATTGTCCCCCAGCTCTTCGAACAACTCAAAGGCGCGCCGCTTGTACTCCACCAGGGGATCCCTCTGACCGTACGCTTCCAGGCCAATGCCCCGTCTCAAGTCCTCAATGTCGGTCAGATAGTCAATCCACAGGCGGCTAATGGTGTATAGCAATACCTGCCGCTCAATACGGCTCATGATACGTCGCCCCAGGAATGCGCTCAGAAGGTCTTGCTGGCTGTCCTCCAGGTCCTGGAAGCGAGTTGTGCCCCAGTCAACCATCACCTGACTGCCGAGATCCCGCAGTAGATCGGCGTAGACATCTTGATCCAGTTCGCTCACCCGCTGGTGCTGCAGCCGCACCTGCCCTTCCTCCCATGCCAGCCCTTGCTCTTGCAGGATCAACTTGATTGTGCGACGCTGCTTTCTATCCAGATCCGCAAGCCGCAGCCCGCGGAAATGGTCCACCTGCTGGCGCCGGAGGGATCCGATGAGATCGTGGCGGACGTCGGACTCAAGGTTGCGCAGACTTGTGGTCTGAAGCCGGTCAAGGCGTGACTGGTCCAGGAACCAGTCGCGGGCCTGCAAGTGAGCGAGCACTGCCTTCCGATCCGCTTCGGGCAGATCGCTCAAACGCTTGTCAGCGGACCCACTCCCGTGGGCCTGGGCAGCCTCCAGTTGGGTCCGGCCAAACTCGGTGGCCAGTGCGTCCAGGTCTTCACGCCGCATGTTGCCCAGGGGCTCGCTCATTACCCGCTCTCGCACCTGCTCGCTCTCAAAGTAGCCCAGATTCTCCAGAGCTTCCCGCAGTCCCTGGCGCAGATCGCCGTCCAGCTCTGCCACGAGGCTGTCGCCTATCTCCTCCTCGAGGTGCACAGCCAGATCCCGGACTACTGTTTCGTAGGACTCGCCTGGCAAGTCGGCCAAACGCCCGTCCAGGACTTGACTCTGCTTCTTCTGGTCCACAAAGTATCCGATTTCGTGCAGATAGCACCCCAGCCCGCTGTCCGCAGCCGGCCGGGCTTTGGCCGCCCCACTCCGCTGGGCCGAATCCAGACCTGCCAGCAGGTATGACCCCAGGGCGGTTTCGACCGCCCGCTGGAGGTCGCCGGTCAGGCTCTGAACGGGCACGCTGCCCAGCAGCACCTCTTCCACCTGGTGCATCCGGGCCCGGTCCACGAAATAGTCAGCCTCGCTCAAGCGGGCGCGGATGGTGGCCTGCACCTCCGGCGGCAGATCGCCGATGGGCTGGCTGTCCAGCGCCAACGTCAGCTCGTTGGTCACGGCACTCTCCACAGCCTGGCGGGTCTCTCCGTCGAATTCATCCAGTCGCTGGAAGGCGAACAGTTCCTCTTTGAATTCGTCCGTGAAGTGACCCAGGTCGCGCAGGTAGGCCCACACAGGCTCTCGATCCTCGTCGGAGAGCGCAGGCGGACGCTGATTACGGATCTGTACCAGCCACTGTCGCCCCAGGTGCCCGGCGACTTTTTCCTGGATTCGCCCTTTCTTGGGATCGTCGGGCAGATCTCCCAGCGTGCCGGCCCGGGTCAGGCGCAGACGGTCGGCGCGATCGGAAAGCACTGGCCGGCCAGAGCCGGCTCCGTCCAGAAAGGCGATGAGTGAATCCTGCGTTCCGGGCGGCAGATCACGGAAGGGTATGTCGGCCAATTCCGCCAGTCGAATCTTCCCCAGGTGCTGTTCCAGACCATACAGTAGATCGCTGGGCAGAAGGGCCAGGGTCTTGCGCTCGTACCAGCCGACTTTCTCCTGGTCCACAAAATAGTTTCGCTCGTCCAACACCCGGTGAACCAAACGGCGTGTCTCGGCTGGCAGCTCCTCCATCGTCCTGGTAACCAGATCGACCCGGAGTTGCGCCACCAGTTCCTCGCGGATCTCGCCCATCCCGGAGGAGCTGCTGGTGATTCGGGTCCCACCCTGCTGGGCGTCCTCCCTGCGTGGGCTGGCAGCTATGTCGCCCCCACCCTCAGAGGCGTCCAATTCGGCCAGCCGCCGGGTGGCCAGGTCCTCCACGCGTTCCTGGTCGGCCAGTGCACCGCTCTGCTTCAGTTGCTCCATCACGTACGCGCGGCAGTCACTGTCCAGGTTGCCGGCGCCGCGACTGTCCATCCGCTGCCGCGCCAGGAATACCCCGTACCCGGTCTTGACCTCTGGTTCGAGCTTGGTCAGCAGCGCGGAATCCGTCGACATCCCGGCCGGCAGCAACTCGTCGTGCCGTGCCTGATCGGTGAACAGGCCCATTCGCTGCAGCGACGCAGTCACCACCTGCCGGGTCTCCACGTCCAGATTCGAGATCTTTCGGCGGCTCAGGCGATCCAGTCGAGCACGGGCCACGTATGACAGGGCTGCCTGGTGTGTTTCCAGCGGCAGCTCGCTCAGCCGCTGGCGGACCAGGAATCGTTGCACCTGCTCCTCGTCCACGAACCGTCGCTGGCGTTGCAGATAGGCGATGGCCGTCTCGCGGGCCGGGGCATCGAGTTCAGCCGGCGTTTCGTCTTTGTGGTCTTGAATGAATTGCTGTCCCCAGAATCCCCCCACCTCGTCGCGCGTGCGCTGGTCCCAGTCCGCGATGGGCTGTTCCAGGAGCCTGGCCTGGGCCGTTGGTTCATCCAGGAACCCAGCCCGGCGCAACTGGTCGATGATTCGCTTCTGTTGCTCGCCTGGCAACTCAAGGAATGGTGTCTCGAGGATCTCCTCCTCCAGCACTTGCCCCAGGCGGTCCAACACCTCATCTGCTCCGGGAAGGTCGCTCAGGCGCAGGTCCTGCTCTTCCCATTGGCGCAGGGCAAGAATGAACCGCAGGTGTTCGTACAGCTCGGGGGGCAGATCCTCCACAAGGCGTTCCCCGGGCTCCGTGGAGCCGTCACCTAGTTGTGCCTCGCCCAGATAGCGAACCAGGCTGTCGCCGATTCCAGGGTCCAGGCCGCCGGCCTGGCCGGCTTCCTCCACATCAGCCACCGTCAACTGACCCCAACGCTCGAGCTCCTGCCGGCCCCATGCCTGCTCCCGCTGCTCCACTGTCCAGCGCAGCGAGGCCAGGATCGCGTCGCGCAGCGTGTCGTCGTGCCCCGTTCCGGTGGCAGCGTCAGCTTGCATCAGTTGCGCGTGCGCCTGGGCCACGAAACCCAGGGGCAGACGGGGCAGCCACGCAGTACGGCGCCGGTGGCCCCTGTCGTAGACCTGTCTCTCAGTATAGTGGCTGGCCAGCAACTGCTCGGCGATCGCCGTCCAGGTCGCCGTCCCGGGAACGGGGGACAATGGCCTGCGGGCAGCGTCCGCCGCGATCTCAGCGAGCTGGTGCTGCGCCCACTTGTCGTATTCGTGGGCCACGGCCACGCTCAGCATCTCCTCTAGATCGGCGATCTCCAGGTGGACCAGGTTGTTGAGCTGGCCGAGCACGCTCAGGAGATTGCTGGCCCGCCCGCCCTTTTTTCCTTCCAGGATAGACTCCTGCAGGCGTTCCAGATCGCGGCGCAGGCTGCCGGCCGGGACGTCGGACCCATCCACTGCGCCCATGTACCGGCCTATCAGATCGTCGAGGTAGATGCCCAGGACGTGGCCCATCAGGCGATCCAATCGTCCGTAATCAAGCTGGCTCGTCTCCTTGATGCTGGCGACGAACCGCAACACCTGGGCCCGGTCGGGATCCGCCGGCACTGCGGAAAGCGTGGCCTGCTGGCTCAGTTGGCTGCCCGTGCTGGCCCCCGGTTCGGCCTCAGCCAGGGGTTGCTTCGCCGCCAGTGCGAGCACTCGACGCATTTCGTCGACGAGCTTTGTGGGCGCGATCCGCGCAGGACGCACGCGGTCCAGCCGGACGCCGGCCGGCAGCCGGATCTGAACGCGTTCTACCAGACCCGCGCACGTCTGCTGGTGGAACGCGGCCCGGATCTCGGCCACCCAGTGGTCCCGCAGGTCGTCCAGGTCCAACTGCTCACTATCGCGCGGTGTGGTCAGCTTGAGCGGGTAGGTGCGCTCCAGGTGCTGCGCCAGCTTGTGGGCGTCCGCCGGTTGGCCCCGCTCCTCGACCAGTTGCAGGTAATCCTCGATTTTCTCATCCAGCAGGGCCTCGTAGCGCCCCAGGTGCTCCTCGTACCTTTCCAGGGTCGTCCCCGCAACCTCCCTCACGGTCTGGCGGAGCTGCTGCCCATAGTCGGCTGCTGCCTGGCGCGCCAGATCATCGAGCAGCTCCTGTACCGTGTCCACGGGCTGGCCCGCCAACTGATCGGCCAGGAAGCTGATGCTGAACGGGGGAAATGCCGTCAGGTGGCTGCCAAAGGCCAGCGGACCTTGAAATGGTGCATTGGGTGCCGGCAGCGTCAAGGGCACCACGTCATCCAGCCCGGTGAACACCAGCTCCGGTCGCAGGGGCTCCTCTTCTTTCCGCTCCCCACCGGCGTACTTGGCCAGGTACTCGTCAACCTGTGCCTCCAGCATCCGCCACACACCGGGTCCCACCGTTTCCCCGCCGTCCTCGCTCCTCAGAATGCGCAGCCGCTCCTCGTAGATCGTCTCACGCTGGCGGTTCAGCACATCGTCGTACTCTAGTAGATGCTTGCGGATGTCAAAGTTGTAGCCCTCGACAGAGGTCTGCGCCCTCTCTATGGTCTTGCTCACCAGACCGTGTTCGATGGGAAAGTCGTCGCCAATCTGCTCCATCAGCTTGGAGAGCATCTCCTTGCGGCCGAACCGGCGCATCAGATCATCTTCCAAGGAGAGGTAGAAGCGCGAGGAACCGGGTTCCCCCTGGCGGCCGGACCGACCGCGAAGCTGGTTGTCAATGCGGCGCGCCTCGTGACGCTCAGTTCCCAGGATGAACAGGCCACCCACGCCCACGACCTCATCGCGATACCTGGCGTATTGGGGCGCCACCTCGGCGATGGCGCTGTCCATCTGCGCCGGTGTCGCCTCAAAGGGATCCAGCCCTCGCCCCTGCAGCGCCTCGTGCGCCCTGTGGATCACCTCCTCCGACAATTCACCGCCAAGTTTGATGTCCACCCCGCG
>CBDUWJ010000075.1:0-8870 GCA_965370895.1 uncultured Anaerolineae bacterium
GCGACTATTCCTGCGCAGTGATCCGGTAGGAGTAGGCTGCCCATTCGGTCGTCGCCGGAGCCAGCGCCGAGACGACCAACACCGCGCGGTCAATTTCCTGGCCCAGGCCGGCGACGGTCATTCTTCCGTGCATCTGATCATCCAGGGCCATCCGCTCCACGCGGGTCCCCTGGCCGATGGTGATCAATTGAACCTGGAATTCCTGGGGTACGTGGTCGGTGACCCGTACCCAGCCCTCAGCGCGCCAGCCATCTTCACCCTCTTCAGTATCATAGCTGTAGTCAAGCGCGGGGATCGAGATGCCGTCCAGGCTCAGTCCGGGACGATTCAGCGCCTCGTCCGTGATGACCTCGAACCGGACGAGCACTGGCTGGCCAGCGTACGGTGTCAGGTCAAAGCTCTCCTGGACCCAACGCGGCTCGTGTCCGCCACCGCTCAGGCCTGTGAACCCCGGGCCGTAGCTGTTACCGCTGGGATTCGTCACAGTCGTGTGCTCATTTGCCAGGAGATCCCACGTCTCACCACCGTCCGTCGAGACCTCAACGTAGGCATAGTCATAGTCGGCTTCCAGGTCGTACCACATCCAGGCCTCGAGGCTGACCGGGTCCGAAGACGTCGCTGGTCCCAGGGCGCTCAAGTCAAACGCCCGGGTCAGGGTGGCGTCACCATCGTCACCCCTGCTGGACCACCACTGGTATTCCCCGCTGTGCGTTTCGTTGCCCACCAATGGTACAACTGGACTGCCCGTGAATTCAATGGTCAGGTTCCCTTCGCCTTCCAACAGAATGTAATCGGCGGCGTACTGGTGCACCGTGGTCTGCTTGCGCACCGGGTAGACGGTGTGGCGGGCGGCGTGGCGGGGCCGCTCAATCCCAAAATCGGCGTACCCGTAACGGCCAGCGGCCAGGCTCGGGTCGTCCAGATAGTTGGCTACGAGCCAATCGGCAAAAAGGTCCTCAAACCGCCGCTGGGGAACCCGCCCATCGCGGGCGTCCACCTTGGCCAGAACAGCGTTGAAACCGATGATGCCATTGGCTGGTTCGGCGACAAACTGCCGGACAGCCTCTTCCCCATATTGCTGCAGAAAGTACAATAAGAAGACATAACTTGCGCCATAGTGTGGTCCCGAGTCGTCGAGTTCAGTCCAGGTGGTCAATTGCGTGTCGGGCGACCGGCTGAACACATAGTCAGAGCCACCCACGTCGTAGCCGTTTACGTGGGCCGCCAGCTCCGACAAGCCCTCATTGACCCACGTGTCCTCGTTTTTGTCCATGGCCCAATGGATCATGTGTTGGAATTCGTGGGCCAAGATGCCATCGAAATAGGCATCGCCTGGCATGGCATTGTCCAAGCTGATGTAGAACATCTCATGTTCGTTGGAGTGGGGCCTCACCAGGACCGGGTACTCGTCGGGCGAGGAATAGTAGCCTCCAACCCCTGGGACGTTGCCCAGAAAGATGTACGCGTGCGGATCACCGTCCACGCCGGGGTTCCATTCGCTGCCAAAGTGGCGCCGGGTGGTGGGGTATGTCTGGTCCTCAAATCTCTGGGCCGACCGTTCCAGATCCAGGGCAGGGACGTCATAGCCCTCTTCAATCCACCAATAGGCGTGAGGTGTCTCGTAGCGTAGAATGGCCGTCGCAGTAAAGTAGGAAATCGTCTGCACGTCGTGTACCCAGAAGGTAAGCGCATCGCCCACGTTGTAGTCAGGCGCCTCGCACCGAGATCCCACTCCGGTGGAACAGCCAGCCGCGTCCGCCTGGTTGAGGGACTCGGACAGACCCTGCAAGCTATAGGACAGTGCGAGCAGGTCGCGCTCCGGCAGGGTGGAACCGGCCACCAGACGGGCGGTCTGGCGTTCGGCTGGCGTGGGTTGGCGGAGCATGCGGGCCGGGTCCACATGGGGGTCCTCGGCTGGGGCAGGCTCTTCCGCAGCGAGCGAGTCGACAGGACTGGTGAGCGTCGCTGTCCCGCTCCACCACAAGAGTCCAGCCCAGCCACACGTCATCGCCAGACAGCAGCACAACAGCAGCGCCAGGGCAATGCTCAGTAGGGTCAACCACTGGTTTCGACTCATGTGCCTTGTCTCAAAGCCAGGCCTCAGGGCGTAGCATCCCCTGAATAAAGTGCCAGGCCTCTACTCGGCAAGGCGCTGCATTCCGCCTTACTGAAGGGTTGAGGGGTTGCTCATTTGCATAGATGCGGACCTGGCTCATCTCCCCGCAGATCAAGGTGTCGCGCCTGCCAGCAGGGCATCCACTTCGGATTCAGTCAGAGTTTCTTTCTCCATCAACTCTTGAGCCAGTCTTTCCAGGAGATCACGATGGAGGGTCATGATCTCCAGTGCGCGGTCGTGGGCCGCACCGATGAATCGCCGTACCTCAGCATCGATCGTGCGGGCGACAGATTCGCTATAGTTGCGATGTTCGGAGATGCTTCGCCCCAAAAAGATCATCTCGTCCCGTTCACCAAACGTCATCGGAGCCAGTTCGTCGCTCATGCCATACTCCATGATCATCTTCCGTGCCAGTTCAGTGGCTCGTTCCAAGTCGTTGCTAGCGCCTGTGGTCACCCGCTGAAAGACGATTTCCTCGGCAGCTCGTCCCCCCAACATGGTAACCAGCTCCGCCTCAAACTTGGTGCGGCTGGCTAGATAGCGGTCCTCGTCGGGCAGGATCATCGTGTAACCACCGGCCGCGCCCCGGGGGATGATGGTCACTTTCCGGACCTTGTCGGCCTTTGGGGTCTTGACGGCAGCCAGGACGTGGCCCGCTTCGTGGTAGGCAACTACCTCTTTTTCCTCTTCGGTGATGATCCGGCTCTTGCGCTCTGGTCCAGCGATCACGCGCTCAATGGCCTCCCGGAATTCGGCCTGATCGATGGTCTTTTTGTTGCGGCGGGCCGCCAAGATGGCAGCCTCGTTTACCGTGCTCTCAATGTCAGCGCCAACAAATCCGGGTGTCTGGCGAGCCAGGGCTTCCAGATCCACGTCCTTACCCAGCGGCTTACCCCGCACGTGGATAGTAAAGATCTGTTCCCGCCCCTTCATGTCAGGGCGGTCGAGGATCACGCGCCGGTCAAAGCGACCAGGCCGCAGCAGGGCCGGGTCGAGGATGTCGGGCCGGTTGGTGGCGGCGACGAGGATAACATTGGTGTCGGTGTCAAAACCGTCCATCTCGACGAGGATCTGGTTGAGAGTCTGCTCCCGTTCGTCATGCGAACCACCCAATCCGGCCCCACGGCGGCGGCCCACGGCATCGATCTCGTCAATGAACACAATGCACGGTGAGTTTCGCTTGGCCTGCTCGAACAGGTCGCGGACGCGGCTGGCGCCCACGCCGACAAACATTTCCACAAACTCGGAACCGGAGATAGAGAAGAAGGGAACACCAGCCTCGCCCGACACCGCTTTGGCCATGAGGGTCTTGCCCGTACCAGGAGCGCCCATTAGGATAACGCCCTTGGGGATGCGTGCCCCCAGCGCGATGAATTTCTGGGGTTCCTGGAGGAACTCCACTATCTCAGATAGCTCCTGCTTGGCCTCGTCGACGCCCGCCACATCGTCAAAGGTGATCGTTGGCTTGTCACCGGTGAACATCCGTGCCCGGCTCTTGCCGAAGGACAGCGCCTGGCTGCCACCGCTCTGCGCCTGGCGAAAGATGAAAAAGAAGAAACCGCTGATGAGCACCAGAGGGAGTATCCAACTGAGGATGCCCAGCCAACTCGCCAAGCCGCTGGGCTGGACCACGTCAATCTCTACACCCCCTAGCATGCCCTTGGTGACACCCAGGTTATTGAGGATCTCGATCAGGCCCACGCCTTCTTCCTTGTGTACGACGGCCTCGTCCCCGCCAGCCAGCTCAACTTGCAGCGTGTTGTTGTCGATGGAGATCTTTTCGACGTTGCCTTCTTTGATCTCCGTGGCAAGTTCCTGCAAAGAGAGGACGTCTGGCTGCGACTGGCGAAGATTCAACTGGCTGTACATAAACGCGGCCACCGCAGCTGCCAGGCCAAAATAGATTACCCAACGCACTATCCGTCTCGTATCCAACTTACCCTCCGTTGCTACCCGTTTTCAGTCTAGCACAGAGACTTGCCTGTGTCAAGTAAGGTCGGACACCTTTGGTGGATAACGTGTCGTCCATCTGCTGGAATGTCGTCATGACCTGAATGTCGCACACAGTTCTCAGCTTCAGAACCGCCTGGGCAGGACCCGGCTCCCAAGAGGTGTCACCGTCGAGAAGACCGTTTGACAATTGTCAGGAGTTGGATATAATACACAGCAGACAGAAGCGGCGAGGGTTGCCGCAGGCAAAGGCTGGGACGGAGAGGAGTAGGCGGGGGGCAGCCCCCAGGGAGGCGGGGTCGGTGACTGGGAGCCCTGCCGGGAAAGAGCCCGTTGAAGTTCGCTCCTGAGCCGACGGGGGAAATGGCCAGCATTCGATAGCCAATATCTGATACCCTGCCACGGGCTACTTGGCATGCAGCGGCAGTTCGGGTTTCGGTGTTGGGTACTGGGGGCTAGCCAGAGTAGTCCGCTCCGGAAGCCCACCGTTACAGGGGCAGCCGATCGTGGCGCGTTGCCGCCGTCGGTGGAATGAGGGGGTCGGCCAGGTTCTGCTCACAGGGGCAGGCCCAAGGGCCGGTCAAGCAGGGTGGTACCGCGGGAGTGCTGAGCTCTCGTCCCTGAGGGGGCGGGGGCGTTTTGTTTTGGGGGTGTGGATCCCTCGGATCCGCCGCTCAGAACAAGTTTCGATTCTGGATTCATGGAGGGTCTATGCTTGCGCAACTGAACGAATTGGAGCGAGAAGCAAGGGCGGTACTGGAGGCCGTCGCCGACGAGAGCGCACTTGGCGAATGGCGC
Organism: uncultured Anaerolineae bacterium; assembly: GCA_965370895.1. Lineage (GTDB taxonomy): Bacteria > Chloroflexota > Anaerolineae > JAAYZQ01 > JAAYZQ01 > CBDUWJ01. Next base: position 4,865 of record CBDUWJ010000075.1, read on the forward strand.
ACTGCCTACCTGGGCCGCAAGGGCAAGGTGACAGAGGCTGTCAAGGCTGTGGGCACGCTGCCCAGCGAGGAGCGGCCGGCCTACGGTCGGCGGGCGAACGAGGTCAAGCAGGGGTTGGAGGCGGCTTACGAGGCCAAGGTCGAGGCGCTAAAGCAGGCGACCCAGTCTCGGTCGCTGGTCGCCGATGAAGTAGATGTGAGTCTGCCTGGTCACCCATCTCGACCTGGTCGCCTGCATCCCATCACCCGCACGCTGCGTGAGATCTATCGCATCTTTGCTGAGATGGGGTTCCAGGTGTATCGCAGCCGGGATGTCGAAACCGATGACTTGAACTTCACACTGCTCAACATGCCACCACACCACCCGGCTCGCGACATGTGGGATACCTTCTACACTGTCACGCCGGGCGTGATCCTGCGGACTCACACCTCTCCCGGCCAGATCCACGCCATGCGCCAATACTATCCGGAACCTATCCGCGTCATCCTGCCCGGAATGTGCTACCGCTATGAGCAAGTCACTGCCCGATCGGAGTTGATGTTCACCCAGGTCGAGGGCCTGGCGCTGGGAAAGACGATCACCATGGCCGATCTCAAGGGCACCATCGTGGATTTTGCCAACCGGATGTTCGGCCAAGGCCGGCAGGTCCGGTTTCGGGCCAGTCACTTCCCGTTCACCGAGCCAAGCGCCGAGGTAGACATCGACTGTATCCTATGCTCCGGAAAGGGCTGCCGGGTATGCAAATTCACTGGCTGGCTGGAGATCATGGGGGCGGGCATGGTGCACCCCGTTGTGCTGGAGAACGGTGGCTACGATCCCGACGTCTACTCTGGCTTTGCCTTTGGCATGGGACCGGAGCGGATTGCCATGCTCAAGTACCGGATCGACGACATCCGGGCTTTCTGGGCCAACGATCTGCGCTTCCTGCAGCAGTTTGGATAGGAGAGACTGAATCATGAAAGTACCCATAAACTGGCTCAAGGACTATGTGGACATTACCGTTTCCCTCGACGTGTTGGCGGACCGCCTGACGCTGGCCGGATTGGAAGTGGCGGCCATAGAGAAGATCGGCGATTGGTGGGACCGGGAAAAGATCGTCGTGGGCGAAGTGGTGGAGGTCCGGGCCCATCCCAATGCCGACCGCCTGGTGCTCGTCGATGTAGCCTACGGCGGGGCAGAGGCTGACGCGGACATGGGAAGGTCGGTTGCGCGAGTGATCGAACAGTGTGTTACCGGTGCCCCCAATCTCTTCCCCTACAAGGGGGCTGGTCCAGTGAGCCTCAAGGTCGCCTTTGCCATAGAGGGCGCAGAGCTCTACGATGGCCACAAGGAGGGCTTTGTGAAAACTCGCCTCAAGCGAACCAAGATCCGGGGCATCCCCTCCCGGGCCATGGTCTGTTCGGAGAAAGAGTTGGGCATCTCGGAGGAGCACGAGGGCATCATGCTCCTGCCGGACGACGCGCCGGTGGGTGTACCCCTGGCCGAGTACCTGGGCGACACGGTGCTCGACTTGGACCTGACGCCCAACCTGGCCCGCTGCTTCAACATGATCGGCGTAGCTCGGGAGGTGGCTGCTCTGACCGGCGTGACGCTGCGCTACCCCGACACGGACTGGCGGGCCGAAGGCCCTGCCGCGGCGGATCTGGCCCGCGTTGAGATCGAGGACCCTGGCTTGTGCGCCCGATACATTGCCACCATCATCCAGGACGTGGAGATCAGGCCCTCGCCCCAGTGGATCCAGGACCGGATCCGCAAAGCCGGCATGCGGCCCATCAACAACATCGTGGATATCACCAACTATGTGATGTTGGAGTGGGGCCAGCCACTCCATGCTTTTGACTATGACAAGCTGGCGGACCGCGCGGGTGGCGTGCCGACCGTCATCATCCGCCGGGCCAAACTGGGCGAGACGATGACCACCCTCGACGGCGTCGACCGCACCTTCACCGAGGACACCCTGCTCATCTGCGACACGGCCGGTCCCATTGCCGTGGCCGGCGTCATGGGCGGCTTTGAAACCGAGATTGACGAGAGCACCCGTAACATCCTGCTAGAGTCGGCCAACTTCAACTTGATCAGCATCCGGCGGACGACGCAAGCGCTCAGGCTACCCAGCGAGGCCAGTGCGCGCTTTGGCAGAGGGATCCATCCCGCCTTGGCCGAACCGGCTGCCCGGCGAGCCAGCGAGTTGATGCGTGTCCTTGCCGGGGGAACCATCGCCCAGGGCATGGTGGACGCTTACCCCGCGCCCCCAGAGCCTGTCGTCATCGACCTGACGGCTGATGAGGTGGAGCGCAACCTGGGCATCCGGTTCAGCCTCAAGGAGATAGTTGACATCCTCGAGTCGCTGGAATTCCAGTGCGAGCCAAAGGCACCTGCCGGCCGCCCTGGGCTGGCGGAAGTAGAGGGCACGGTTCCCGACCATCGCCTGGATTGCCAATACCCGGCTGACCTCATTGAGGAGATCGCCCGCATCTACGGCTATGACCGCATTCCCGTGACCGAGATGGCCGACCGGCTGCCGCCTCAAAGGGCCAACGTCGACCTGGAGTTGGAGGAGGAAGTTCGGGACGTGCTGGTGGCCTGCGGTCTGCAGGAGATCGTCACTTACGGCCCGACCAATCTGGCGCGGGAGGCGGCCCTCGATCCGGGCAGGACTGCTGAGGATCTGGCTGACCTCACTCCCCGGGTTTCGCAACAAACCGGAGGGTCGCAGCCTATAGGTCTGGCGTACGTCACTATCGCGAATCCCATTACCCAGGAACGATCGGTGATGCGCCGCAGCCTGCTGCCCACAGCCCTGGAGACGGCTGCGGCAAATCTGCGTTTCCGCGACAGGGTGACGACCTTTGAGGTGGGCAAGGTCTATCTGCTGGAACCTGGCGAGGAACTTCCGGCTGAACCGCGCCACCTGTCTATTGTGATGACCGGTCCCCGCGACGGCCGTCACTGGAGGGCCATCGGCGGTCCCGATCTTGACTTCTTTGACCTGAAGGGCGTCGTAGAGACCCTCCTGGAACGGCTGCACGTGAGGGGAGCGGTTTATGAGCCGGTGTCGCATCCCACCTTCCAGCCCGGTCGCACGGCGCACCTCTGTGTGGGTGACGTAACGATCGGTACTCTGGGTGAGCTCCACCCCACCGTGCGAGAGGCCTTCGATCTACCCGACCGGCGCGTAGCCGCTGCTGAATTCGACCTGGAGGTGCTGCTGGCCCAGGTGCCATCCGCCTGGTTCATCGGGCCGGTTTCGGCCTACCCGGCGGTGCTGCAAGACCTGGCCGTCGTGGTGGACGAGGATGTACCCGCCGCGGTGGTCCAGGGGCTCATGGCCAGGACCGGTGGCTTCCTGCTCAAAGACGTGCGGCTGTTCGATGTCTATCGCGGCGACCCGGTGCCGGGGGGTAAAAAGAGCCTGGCCTACGCTCTCACCTTCCAGGCGCCCGACAAGACCCTGCGCGACGCCGTGGTCGCCAAGCAGGTAAAGCGCATCGTCAGGCAGTTGGAGAATGAACTGGGGGCCGAGCTGCGCGGCTAGACGTCGCTGACGCCTCGCGAGGACGGGATGTTGCCCGAATGGGGCGGCAGTGGAATGCCACTCCTGTTTGGGCAACGGACCTTCCGATGTCCGTGCCAGCCATTCGGATTCCGTCGACCACTCGAACCCCGTCAGCTATTCGGACTCTGTCAGCCCCATCCGGTCTTGATGTCTGCGACCGTCAACGTCTTGGACGGCTTGCCTTGAGCAATATCGCCTTCTCTTCCCCACCCCGTCCGCAACTCGGGAACGGAGCCGGTGACGCACTCGGACAGCACTTTGGCACAACCTGGTGGCTGTGGTATAATCTGCCCCCGAGTCGGCGAATCACCAGTTTCCAATCCTCCTACGCAGCCTGAGGATCGGGCTCAGGCGGTGGTTGCTTACAATCGCTGACCATCGGCAGTCGGTCAGCCGCGCCCACCAGGGTGGGACCCGACCACGGAGCAGAGGAGAGAGACGATGCAGCAC
>CBDUWJ010000076.1:0-8857 GCA_965370895.1 uncultured Anaerolineae bacterium
CACGGGTGTGGGCTGGTCGGCAAGGTATTCCAGCACACGCGTAATACGGATGGCATGCCGCACTACTTCCTCCGCAGACAGCGGGCGCGCGGAGACCTCCCGTCCCAGGGGATCGACGTGGGTCACCACGCTCTCCAGTGTATGCCCCTCGATGTACTCCATGACGATGTAGTGGCGCCCCGCTTCAGAAAAGAAGCTGTAGATGCGCGGGATGCCAGGATGGCTCAGTTCGGCCAGCAGGCGCGCCTCGGTTTCAAAGCGGGCCTGGGCCTGCAGGGCCTCGTCGGGATCGGTGGGATCGTAGTAATCCAGCAGTTCTTTGACCACGCACTTGCGGTCAAAGGCGCCTGTGTCGGCGGCCAGATAGAGGGCGCCCATGCCCCCTTTGCCCAATGGCTCCAGGATGCGATAGGCGCCCGCACGCATCAGGTGGCCCGAACGCAGGGCTGACCAGGGGATCGCGCCACTATCGCCGTGATCGCCCAGCGCTTGCCCGCACTTTTCACAGAAGCGAGCATTCGCCCGGTTCAGATGGCCGCAGTCCGGCTCTGAACAGAGTTGCATAACGGATTTGGATATTGGAGGCTAGATGTTGGAGGTTGCAGGCATCGAGCCTCTAGCCTCCAGCATCCACCATCAGGTTCTTAGGACCAGGGCCACGCGGCCACAACGGATCTCATCCCCGTCTTTGACTGGGTGGCGGGTCTTGGGCGCCAGCTTCTGCTTGTTGACAAAAGTGAAGTTGGTGCTGTCCAGGTCCTCGACAAAGTACTTGCCATCTTCGATGATCAGCCGCGCGTGCTGGCGGGAGACCCCGCCTTCCTCACCGCCATGGGGCGTCAGATCCACGTCGGGATAGATGCCGCTGACGGGATCCTCACGGCCAATGAGGAGCTCGTCCCGAGACGGAAGCGGAATCTCAGCGCCAGAGGCGGAGACTATCAGGCGCGCACCAACTGGCGGTGGTGGTGCAGGTGGTGCTGCTGTTGGCACTTCCTCAGCCGGTGCGGCTGCGGGTGCAGCATCTAACTGGAACCCGCAGTTGCTGCAGAACTTGTCGCCTGGTTCCAGCTCAACGCTACAGGCGGGACAGGCGAGCACCTCGGCCGCTGGCGGCGGCGGAGGTGGTGGTATCTGCTCGACCGCTGGTTCGGGGGGTGCCTCTTCGGCCACTGGTGCTGGAGTGGCCTCGGCTGCTGGAGGCGCTTCTTCGGCGACCCCTTCCGGCTCGAGCTCCGGTGCCGCTTCAGGTGGCGGGCCTTCGATCTCGGGCTCAGCTTCCACCGCAGCCACAGGTTCGGGTGGGATGGGCGGCTGCGCCAGCGAAGCGCCACAGGTGGCACAGAAGGCCTCACCGGGCAGAATCTCGGCGCTGCAGGCCGGGCAGGTGGGTGTCTCTTCGGCCGGCGGGCCGGCCTCTAGATCCTTCGGTTCGCCCACTTCCGGTTCCCCAACCTCTTCGACAGGCGCTTCCGGCGCCACCTGCGGTTCTTCGTCTATCGACGCTGGTTCCGGAGCTGGTACCTGCTCAACGGTTGGCACCGGCGCTTCCAGCGGCGAACCGCAAAAGTCGCAGAAGGCCTCGCCCGGCACGTTGCCCGCGCCACAGGCGGGGCAGATCATGCTGCCGCCAGCCGGCGCGGACGCTGCTTCCGGGGCAGCGGCCTCGGGCATCGAAAGCCGGGTACCACACTGATCGCAAAAAACCGCACCTTCTGCAGTTTCACTGCCACAATTTGGACACGTTGCCATAGTTTCATTCCTCCTTTACGAGTCTTGTACACCAACTGCACCGCTTCATTCTCTGTCCGCTATTCGGACCCGGTCAGCTCCCTCAATGCCTGAGTAGGACGCTGTCCTGACCCCAGGAGGAAAGGACCCTCTCCCAGGGGGCCGCGGAGATTCAAGGGTTCAGGCGTTGGGTCAGTTTGCGTGTCTCATAGTGCAGCTTTTTTGTGCCGTGAGACGACATCTGACCTGTTTTCTCCAGATTCTCAGCCTCCTCCAGCGCCGATTGGGCCAAGTCTTCCTCGCCTATATCCAGCAGGCGGGTGGCGGCAGCACGTAGCTTTTGGCTGGCGCCGGCTATATTGCCCATTTTGGCCTCTTCCAGTGCGCGGGTTTGGAGCTTGAAGGCCGTCACCTTCTCGACGATGTTCATCACCTCGGCGTCGTACTGCTTGGCCTGGACGGCGTCGGCGGTAAAGTCGAGAAGGATGTCGGACTTGACCTTCTCGCCGGCGAGCTTGAGGCCAGGCACGTCGTAGGTAATCTCGGCCTGGGCGAGGCGATACCTGCCAGCCGGTCGCGGGCCTATCAGTAGCTCCACGAGCAGGCTGCGCGGCTGGCCTTTCTCCATCTCACCCAACGGCACCTGCACATCCCGGTCCGACAGGGGACGGTAGCCCAGGTTCGAGATCATGGGTAGTACCTGCCAGACCTGCCGGGGCGTGACACCACTGGCCAGGCGCAGCACCATCTGCGCATTCTGCACCACCGTGTCCTGCATCGACTGGACTGCCTGGTCAAAGAAGGTGACTATCTTGTCGGGCGAGTCGATAAAGTCGGCCGTACCACCACTGGCTTCGGCGATACTGTCAAGCAGATCCTCGTTCCAATCGTCGCCCAGACCAAGCGCATTGACGACGATACCCCGCTCACCGGCTTGTTTGCCCAGCTTCTTGCACTTCTTTTCGTCGCCGAAGGTCTGGCCGTCGGTCAGCAGCAGCATCCGGCTGACGCGGTCCGGGGCCACAGCTTTGTCCAGTTCGGCCAGGCCCTGCATCATGCCACCAGAGATGGCAGTGCCACCGCCGTCGCGGATGCGGTCGATCTTTTTCTTGAGCGCCTCCTTGTCAGCGATTGGCTGGCTGCCGGCAATCTTGTACTTGCGGTCGCTAAATGCTATGATGGAGATCGTGTCCTGCGGCCCGAGGCGATCCACGACCAGTTTGGCTGCTTCGCGCAAGTTGCGGATCTTCTGGCCCTGCATCGAGCCGCTCTTGTCCAGAACGAGGCTGAGGTTGAGCGGCATCTGGACCCGAGCCATGCTCGCGCCAGGCAACGCCTCGATGAGCACGTACACCAACTGCTGGGTGTTCATCACCGGCAGGTGAGCCTTGTTGAGCCGGCATGTCAAAGTCAGGTCATTGGCCATAGTTACCCTCCTAAAGTCCTACTCCTATACGTTCCATTCGCACGTTCGTTCTACGTCTTTCGGGTTCCGGGGGTTGATGGACCCAATGAGGCTCGGCTCCCCTCAGCCCCTTTTGATCTCTCGGGCCCTTCTCACATAACGTCTACCTGGACCACTATCACGCTGATGTTGTCCTCGCCACCGGCGACATTGGCATGACTCACCAACAGTTCACAGGCGGCCTGGGGGTCTGCCTCCTGCATCATCACATCCTCGATGCCCTCGTTGCGGACCATCTCCCACAAGCCGTCGCAACAAACGATAATCCTGTCGTCGGGGGCCAGGGGCAGCACGTGGGTGTCCACCTCCACCACGGGCCTGTCGCCGATGCAGCGGTAGATGACGCTACGATGGGGGTGGCTGTAGATCTCCTCCGGTGTGGCCTGCCCGCTGGCTATCATGCTGGCGATGAGGGAGTGATCCGCGGTCAGTTGGACAAGGCCGTCGGCGTTCCAGCGATAGGCGCGGCAATCCCCCACGTGCGCCAGGAAGAGCTGGTCGTCCCGGATGAGGGCAGTCGTCAGTGTGGTGCCCATGTCATTCTCACGCTTCTTGCGATCCAGATAAACCGCATCGTTGGCGGCGATGGTCGCCTGGCGCAATCGGGCAATGATGGTCTCTCCTGCCGCGAACTCGCCGGCCAACTCGGGTACGATGATGGTACGCAATGCTTCCCCAGCCAGAACCTGCAGGGCCACTTTGCTGGCCACTTCACCGCCTTCGTGGCCGCCCATGCCGTCTGCCACGGCAAACAGGCCAAGCACCGGCCCCGTCCGCGATTCGTAGGTAGGCGCCACGGTCAGGACCAGCAGGCTGTCTTCGTCCAACTCGCGAACCTGGCCCGCATCCGAGCGCTGGCCGACCAGAAGCCGGATGCTCTGGGCGGTGGGCGGAGCCTGGAGTTCGGGTTCCGGCTCGGTCAGGAGGAGGAAAAAGCGATCCTCGTCGGTCAGTCGGGCGGCTACCGCCTCGCCGCTGGAGGGTTCCGCCGCGGCAGCTTCTGCTGCGGGACCCTGGACTTCCAACAGGCGCACCTCAGGTCTGCGGTCCAACGAAGCGCCGCACTGCGCACAGAAGGTGTCATCGGCAGCATTGCCCTCAAAGCTGCACTGCCAGCAACGCACCAGATCACGGGCACGATAGAGGATCTCGCTGTCGTGTACGTCCAGCGCCTCCACCACGACAAAGCGACCGGCAATCACCGTTCCCGGCGCCGCCGCGCTCAGGGGTTTGGACGCCTCACGCTCGGGGGCGGCAGCATCACTTTCGGGCTCGCTGATGAGGTCGTCCATCACGGCCTCTGCAGTGGCCTCAATAGGCGCTTCCCTCATGTCAGCTTCAGGGATCGGTTCTTTGAGCAATGCCTCGGAAGCCACAGCGGGGTCTGCAGTGAGCGTGTCATGGAAGGACCTGGCCGAACTGCCCGCATCGGCCGCCGCACCTTCGGCGGCCGATGCATCGAGTGGTGCATCCGATTCAAGGGTTTCGGACATCGGGTCTTCTGTAGTGGCTGCAGGCACTGGTTCCACGAGCTGCACCTCTGCTGCTGCGGCATCGGACCCACTGGTCCGCGACCTCTGGTCCGCTGCTTTCCAGGGCAGTCTCGGGATAAGGGTTTCAACCTCAGGTGCATCGTCTGCAGATGGCATATCCAGCGTATCAGCTTCCGAGGGTGATTCGTCAAGCGGCGCCTGCGCCGGCTCTCCCTGAGGCGACGTTCCCTCAGGTGGTGCCTTCTCATCCTTGCCTTTGAGTTCTGGCCCTTTGGGTACCGCCTCCGAAAAGCCTGCTTCGAGGGACGGTTCGTCCGGCGGCACTGCGACCGGGACTCCACGGGGAATTCCGGCTGCCTCCCCCTCGGGTGCCGGCTCGCCGGGATGCACCTCGACGACCTCGACCTTTGGCGGTTCCTCCGGCACCGGCGGTTTGAGTAGTACTTTCCCACACATCCGGCAGAAGTGGGCTCCCTCTCGGTTGTCTGCTCCACAGGCTGGGCAGTTCATTGGTTCCTCCTACTGGCGGTTGTTGGGTTTCGTGAGTGAGTTGAAGTCTCTCAACGTAGCCGCGCCGCGGTCGTCGTGGTCCCCGTGCTCGCTGCGGGCATGCTATCGCAGCCAAAACTGGATGACGACCAGCCCAACCTTGATCCGGTCGCCGTTTCGCAGGATGCGGGCACGGTTGGCTGCCAGTGCCTGCCCGTTGACCGTGGTGCCGTTGCTGCTGCCCAGGTCAGTCACAAAGTAGCCCGCCCGGCCCCTGGTGATCCTGGCGTGGTGGCGCGAGACATAGTCTCCCTCATCGTAGAAGGTCATGTCGAAATCGGGCCTGTAGCCCTCGGCTTCACTGGCGCGGCCCAGAAGCATGGGATTGTGGGCCACCGGCATTTCCCAGGCAGCGCGCACCGGCTCGACGACGCGCAGCACGGCCGGCCGAAGCGGCACAAATGAGTGCCCACAAGAGACACAGAACCGTGCGCTCCACCTGTTCGCCCGTCCGCAGGCCGGGCAGGATTTGGTAGCTGGTGGAGCTGGCTTGGCTTTGGCTGCAGGGGCTGTCCTGGGCTGTGGACGGCGCGCGGGTGCAGGTTGGGGTGTGGGCCTTGCTTGCGGTGCTGCAATCGAGGATCCCTGCTCCGCCGGCGCTGGCCTGAGCTCCGGGCGTGGTGCAACTGACATGGCTGGCGAGGTGTAAGGCCCTGGCAAGGCATCGACGAGTGCCTTGCGCATCTCCACTGCCGACTGAAAGCGGTCCTCCCGGTCCCTGCCCATGGCTTTTTCGATGATCGTGATGGTCCGCTTGGATAGCGCGCCGTTGTAGTTGCCCAGGGGCAGTGGCTCCGATGGCAGAAAGGCTGGCGTGGGAGCCATATTGGCCAGCAGATGGTACATCGTCGCGCCCAAGGCATAGACGTCGGAACGGGCATCAGTCTGGCCCTTGCCCCATTGCTCCGGCGCGGCATAGTTCTCTGAGCCCATGGCCACCGTATCGCGCTTCTTGCCGGCCTTGTAGGTGCGCGCGATACCAAAGTCGATGAGCTTGACCAGGCCGGTATTGGTGACCATGACGTTGCTGGGCTTCATGTCGCGGAAGATAATGGGCGGCTGGCGGGTGTGAAGGTATTGCAGCGCATCGCTCAGTTGGATCGCCCACTTGAGCACATCGGTCTCCAGCAAAGGAGCGTTGGCTGCCTCCAAGCGCTTCTCCAGTGACTCGCCCCAGATGAACTCCATTACTAGGCAGGCGCGGCCATTCTCCTCGAAAAAGTCGGCGATCTTGGGGATGTTGACCTGGTCCAGAGCGCGAAGAAGCGATGCTTCCTGCTCAAATAGGTCGCGGGCGACTTCCCGCTCAGCCCGGTCCTGCGACTGGGGACGCAGTTCCTTGAGCGCCCACAGGCTACCGCTTCCAGGCGGAAGCTCTTCGACCTGGTAGACCCAGGCCATGCCTCCACCTCCAACCAGGCGGACGATGCGGTATCGGTTTTTCAGTACCGTGCCAATGGCTAAGGGTTGTGTCATGCAGTCCCTGTCTCAATTGATGGTGTTTCACTCTCACTACGCCAGAGAACGCGAAAAGGTTTCCACCCAGGCTTCCAGGCCAGGAGTACTTTCTTTGGACCCGATCAGATGCCTGTGGAAATCGTACCTATCCGGACCCGGTTAGCCATTCGGACGTATTCAGATATTCGGACACCGTCAGCTATTCGGACGCAGTCAGCCTAATCCTCACTCATTGTACCCCAAGGCGCCACACCTTGCCTGACGGGAGCATGCCATTATTCGGACTGGGTCCGCAAGTGCTGGTGCCCACCACATTATAGCATGCAACACGCCAGGAGGCAATGCTCCGAGGATGGGCAGTGGCCATCGACCTGGGATGCGACCCCGCCCCGTCCGTGAGCGACCCGTCACGAACCGGCCCGGTCGCGGATCGGCGGGATACCATCCCAGCCCCTAGCCCGCCAGGGGCTAGTCTGGGATGACGATCTTGTCGGCATCGGGTAGGGGCGGCGGGCAGCGCATATCCAGCTTTTCCAGAGTCTCGACGATGATCTGGGAGACCGCCAGGTTCCGGTACCATTTGTGATTCGCTGGGATGACGTACCAGGGAGCCCAGGGCGTGCTGCAGCGGCCCAGGGCATCTTCGAAAGCCCGCATATAGTCGTCCCAATAGCCCCGCTCCTCCACGTCGCCCATGGAGAACTTCCAGTTCTTCCTGGGATCACTCAGCCGGGCTTCAAAGCGCTCCTTCTGCTCCTCCTTGGAGATGTAGAGGAAGAACTTGAGGATCGTCGTCCCCGTATCGGCCAGCAGTTTCTCAAAATGCTTGATCTGCTCGTAGCGTTGCTGCCACACCGCTTCCGGCACCAGGTCATGGACCCGGACCACCAGCACGTCCTCGTAATGAGAACGGTTGAAAATGCCGATGTAGCCCCGCCGGGGTGTCGCCTTGTGGATCCGCCACAAATAGTCGTGGGCCAGTTCCTCCCTGGTGGGGACCTTGAAGCTGGTCACCTGGCAACCCTGGGGATTCACGCCACCCATCACGTGTTTGATGGTTCCATCCTTGCCGCCAGCGTCCATTGCCTGGAAGACGATGAGCAGGGCGTGTTTGCCCTCGGCCCACAATAGCTCCTGCAACTCCTGGAGCCGCTCGACATTGCGCCTTAGGTCCTTCTTGCTCTCGCTTTTCCCCTTGTACTCGCCGGTGTAGTCAGGATCGTAATCGGCCAGGTTGACCCGGGTGCCGTCCGGGACCAGGAACGGTTGCGTCATTGTCGCACCTCCGTGTTTTGGCATGGTGACCAGCGTCCATTATACGCTGGATGGAGGTTTTCTGCAAACAAGGCGCACGCACCGTGAGTCTGCGGAGCTGCGGCTGCAACCTGATGGGAGAGCAGGTCTGCTTCGAGTGGCAGGGGGTGGAGCATGGCTCGTGGCGGGTCCTTTGCCGGGCATCGCCAGCATGTAGTCGCGGCCCGATCGAAGCGCAGACTGGCTCTCTATGACAATTCCAGGGTCAATGAGGAATCCGCCCACAGAATCTGGACTCCGACTACCGCATCTTTGCCCTCGGGGGGCTCTTGAGCAACTTGATCTTGTGCATCAAAACGGGCAGCCACCCTGGCCGCTCAGGGTGGAGATGAGGCGACTGGCTCAACAGCACATACCGGACCAGGGGGCGGGCCGCACGGATCACGTGCAGCCTCAGACCCAGTCGCGACCTCATGTCACGGACATAGTCGTCCAGCGTTAGCCGCTGGTACTGGAGCAGCTTCTGGCTTTCGGCAGTGTCGAGCCAATCCGTAGGGAAAGGAATCGAAGCGAAAGCTTCTTCGGGCAGCGTGCCGATGCCCATCCCCTCCAGCACTCGTTCGGTGATCTCCCGATAGGTGTACTGGCAGCGCGGACCCCCGCCGATCAACAGGATCTTACGCCATACGCCTTGGCGGCTCAGGGCGTTGGCAAAGGCCAATCCTACATCCCGTGTGTGCACGTATTCCATGCGATTATCCAGGGGGACGTCAAACATGCCAGGGTCCAATCTCATGGCGGTGGGCAGCGTCGCGGCCAGCCTGAGAATGGTCCACTCGAGCCCCGACGATCGCACCATCTCTTCGCATTCGACCTTGTGGCGCGCATAATTCTCGATGGGCTGGAC